>NZ_JBVASZ010000032.1:0-41276 GCF_057814255.1 Paenibacillus sp. F024 | reverse complement strand
CAGGTTGCCTACGTGTTACTCACCCGTCCGCCGCTAACTTATCCCGAAGGATAAGTCCGCTCGACTTGCATGTATTAGGCACGCCGCCAGCGTTCGTCCTGAGCCAGGATCAAACTCTCCATTAAAGAAAAGCTGATATAGCTCAAAATTTAAAACTGGCGAGAATCATACGATTCTCTATTTAAAGCACTCACTCGTTGTTCAGTTTTCAAAGGGCAATTCATTCTTTAGTATGTCACCCAACCGCTTGTCCCATGCGGTCAGAAGACTAATTTACCACATCGCCTGTCCGATTGCAACTGTTTTGTTTTTCCTTGTTCAGCACAGTATGCAGCGAACAGCGAGATTCAATCTATCACATTTACTATCTACTTGGCAAGCACTTTTTTTGTCCTTGTCCAATCCAGGGGACGAACCCGCTGACTCAGAAACTCTCAAAGCGCTGCAATTAGACAGCGAAATGTAATTTACCACAAAACAGCTCCACATTGCAACTGTTTTTTTCAACAAGCCATCATCGACGGCCGGAATAATAATGTATCATAAACGCCCATCCTCAAGCAAGCCGATAAATTTTCCCATCCGGAGCCTTGAGCTTTTTCTTTTCACACTTAAAACAGGTACAATAGAACCGAGGTGATTTACTTTCATGGAGCCATTATTGAAGGTGGAAAAGCTGACCGGCGGATACAGCAGGCAAAAGCCTGTACTGCACGGTTTGACGTTCTCGGTGCGTCCCGGGGAAATGGTCGGTCTGATCGGACTTAACGGAGCCGGCAAAAGTACAACGATTAAACATATTCTAGGCTTGATGCAGCCGCACTCCGGTGAAATCCGGTTGAATGGAATCCGCTTGGAAACTGACCCTACAGCTTATCGGCGCACGTACGCCTACGTACCGGAAAGCCCCCTGTTATATGAAGAGATGACCGTAAAAGAACATCTCGAAATGGCGGCGATGGCTTACGGAATAGATAAAGAAGCTTTCGAACATCGTACCGCCGCGCTTCTCGAAGAATTTCAAATGAAGTCTCACCAAAACCGGATTTCAGCACATTTATCCAAAGGAATGAAGCAAAAGGTGATGATCATGAGCGCCTTCCTTGTCCAGCCGGAGCTTTATATCATTGACGAGCCTTTTCTCGGCTTGGATCCCCTTGGCATCCGTTCACTCCTGGAATTAATGGTCAAGGTGAAAGAAAACGGCGCAGCCATTCTGATCAGCTCCCATATCCTATCCACAATTGAAAGCTACGGCGATCGCTTCCTCCTGCTTCATCAAGGGCATATGGCAGCGGCCGGGGATATGAACGCGCTTCGCCAACAAGCGGAAATGCCGAACGCCTCGCTTGACGATATCTTCTGCAGCCTGGTGACCCGGGAAGTGAAGGTCGAATGAACAAAACAGAGCTGCATGGACCGTCCATGGATACAAAACGTCTCTGGAACAAGCGAACGGCCGATTTTTTAGTCGAGATTCACCCCTATATCGGTTATGCGCTGCAAAGCGCAGCACTTATGGTTGTCCTGGTCATGCTGGCGGGATCCTATTTCTACACCCGGCTCTTGTCGGAAGCTCCTTCTGGCTTCCCTTTCCGTGAGCTTGCGGCTCTTGTGCTGCTCCCTTTCCTGGCCCTGTCTCCGATTCGAACCTACCTTAAGGAAGCGGACATCATTTTCATGATTCCGATGGAGGCAGCCATGTCCACTTATATGCAGAAGGCTGCAGCCCGGGCGTTTTGGATACAGACTCTGGCCCTTCTAGCCGCCTGGACGGCTGTATGGCCGATGTATGCCCTGTCGGCTGGGGGAGACGGAACCAGCTTTGTCGTTATTCTACTCGTACTTGCGGCACTAAAAAAAGTGATGCTCTTAAGCCGTTGGCAGGAGCTCAAACGAACAGAACGCATCCAAACGCTGTCTTGGTCGGCTCTGCGATGGCTCATCGCCGGAGGCATGACATACCTGATTCTCAAATTGCCTCTTTGGAACGGGACTTTGATCGTCTCGGCGTCGCTGCTTCTGATATTCGGCATATTGCGTTGGGTTGACACATCATCAGGTATCCATTGGCCGCGGTTGATTGATACAGAGAAAAAACATCGTGCGTTCATCTTCCGTTTGCTCAACCAATTCATTGATGTGTCCGAAGTGCAAAGCCGCCCGCGCCCTAAACCTGCTCCGATGAAGGTGCTTCGCCTGCTGGGAGGATTCCGGTTTGCTTCTCAAGACACCTACCGTTACATGTATACCCTCGTTTGGCTGCGTTCCGAGTTGTTCGGAATCACGACGCGGCTGACGCTCTTGGGAGCGGTGCTCATCTCTTTTGCCCGGGATACGTGGATGAGCGGTTTTCTGTTTATTTTGTTTGCGGGACTTTTATCTCTTCAGCTGAAGGAACTGCTAAAAATGTACCGCCATTCCGATTGGTCCTTCATCTACCCCCTGCCGGCGGACTTGCGTGCCCGATCGGCCCGAAGCGTCCGATTCCGGATTCAAACCGCTTGTATGGCAATTCTTGCTTTTCCTGCTCTTTGGGCGATGCCTGTTCCGTTATATGGGCTAGGACTATTTTTGGTTGGATGGAGTATACCTTATCTGTACGGCGCAATGAAGCGAAAGCACTAAAAAAGCCGGAGTTTAGTTACTTTTGTCGGAATCTGACATAAAGTATAATTACAAAAAGGGATACCGATCAAAACCATACAGCAGAAAGGAATTCACGCTGCATGAGAACTACCCCGTTAATAACGAGAGCTCCGAGGGTACGCGGCAGACGAAAAAAGAGGTGGCTGTGGACGATTGCCGGAATGCTTCTTTTTGTAATCCTCGCGTGTGCGGGCATAGCCACCTATGTCGGCTGGCAGCTGACCCATCCGAAGCCGGCTGCGCTGGACGACTCGCCGGACCGATTGGGCATGTCCTACGAGAACGTACAGTTTAAGAGCCGGGAAGATGAACTGAATCTTAAAGGTTGGTTTTTGCCCGGCAAAACGATAGAAGGCGACCCTTCCGAAAAACCCGGAGTCATCATGGCCCACGGGTACAGCACGAATCGGCTGCAAAAAAGCGCTGAAGCGCTGGATTTGGCCAAGCGGCTCACGGACCGCGGATACAGCGTGCTCATGTTCGATTTCCGGAATTCGGGAGAGTCCGAAGGCAGCAAGACCACCATAGGATATGATGAAAAATATGATCTGCTTGGAGCAATCGATTGGATGAAAGCCCATCATCCTGGGAAAATCGCTTTGCTGGGATATTCGATGGGTGCCAGCACATCCCTGATAGCGGCGGCCGAGGAGCCTAACGTATCCGGCATCATTGCCGATAGTCCTTTTAACCATCTGGGATTTTATCTGAAGGATAATCTTTCCGTATGGTCTAACCTGCCGCAACACCCCTTCACTCCGCTCATTTTAGGCATTTTGCCTAAGCTCATCGGCGTAGACCCCGATCAAGTGGACGGATTCGCAGCCGTAGACCGAATTTACCCTAGACCGATACTTTTCATTCACAGTACCAAGGATGCTTCCATTCCTATCTCAAACAGCGAATCGCTTTGGGAAAAACACAAGGACCGGTTTGACATGTGGGCTACATCCGCCAGAGGCCATGCCAAAAACTATCCCCCTTTGAAAGAAGAATATCTAGAACGGGTTACGGCCTTTTTAGAAAAGCTTTAACGATCGCCTACCGGCAAAGAAGCAGCTGCTCAGTCACGAGACAGCTGCTTCTTTGCCGATGCTGCCGGTTTCCCTTCACAGCAAGACTTAGCTCTGGTTAATAGTCGAGAAATCGCTCCCTGACCTTCGAATCGGGAAGCATACAGGTGTCGCTTCGGCCAAAGAATCGGTACCGGTGTCGTGCGACCCAACCGTACACTATATCCCGTATAGGCCTAGGTACGACAATAAAGGCGTATAAAAGCGGCCAGCCGCCGCCAAGTCCTCGGAGCACCCGAAGACCTGCGGTTGACCGCGTATACACCTTTCCCCGTTCCAAAAGAATGAACGTGCTCAATGCATCGGGATCCATTCCCTGATGAAGGAGCAGCTTCCTGCCGATTTCCGATTGTATAGCCACAAACCGGAATAGGGCATTCCGGTCTCTAGGAAGAATAAACTGTACGACCCGCTGGCAAAACCCGCATACACCGTCATAAAATACCAATGGGTGCCCGGCAGCCGCTACCAAAAGTTCCTCTGCCGATTGTTCCCTCATGTGATCTCCCATGTGGACACTCGTCCACTCCTTCCTATGCTGCCTTTACAGCCTGGCCGTAAAATCAAGTATGGCTTGCGCCAGCTCTTGAGGCGATTCCATCATGCTCATATGCCCTGCGCCATCCAATGTTTTGGTAATGATTCGCTCCCCGCTCACCGAAAATGTCTTTTCCGGCGCAATAATTTGGTCTCCCGCTCCGGCAATCAGCAGCACAGGCACCTTCGCACCGGATAATACGGCATTCCGGTCCTTTCTTGTACGCATGCCCTCCAGCGTACGAACCGCACCTTCCGGGCTTGTGCCAAGACCGACTTGTTTCGCTTTGCCGATCGCTTCCGGCATGGTCTCAAAATGAGAAGGCGCGAACAATTTGGGAATCAAGCCTTCCAAGAAAGCGGGCAGCCCCTGCTCCCTGATCGTCTCCATCGCCTTTAACCGTCCTTCCTTCCCTTTGTCGTCATCGGGAAGTGCCGTAGAATGCACAAGCCCGAAGCCGAGCAGCTTGTCCGGATGTTTTTCCGCCAGCGTCAACGTGACATAACCGCCCAGTGAATGCCCTAATACAACAGCTTGCCCGCAGCCCATTTTAACCAACAGTCCGGCAATGTCTTCCGCCATCAGCTCCATCGTATAGGTTCCTTCCGGCGCTGCGGAATCTCCATGTCCCCGCAGATCGGGAATGATTAACCTGCAGCTTCCCTCCAGCAGAGGAATGACCTCTTCCCAATAAGCGGAGCTTCCGCAAAAGCCATGGATCAGCACCACCGGTGTACCTTCTCCACATTCAATATAACCGAGCTTGGTTCCATTTACGTTCTCATAACGTTTATCCATCCCGTGCCACTCCCCTAACTTATGTATTATGCAGCAATAATAAGTTTAGTATGTGCTCGTTTCTTAAACCTATTATACCATTTTACCCGCCCGTTTCCTCTATGAATCCAATGCCTGCAGCCACTGATGGCGACAGGAAAAAGCCGATCGTCCACCAATAAATTCATTAGTGATCGATCGGCTCGTACATCGGCCTTCATCCTTTTAGTTTACCGTTCGGCCGCCATCGGCTCCGCATTCAACCCGCTTGGCTCGGCTACCGGCTTATACTTGGAGGAAACGTACGTCTGTGCTTTAGGCTCCGTAATGACCTGTGCGTTCATGCTGTCCGGCTCCGGATCGGTAACGGAGTAGGTAATGACCGCTCGTCCGTCCTGTTCGAAGCGGATTCTCTCAATCGTAATGCCGTAGCCTGCAGTCGGCTTTTGGCCTCTGGAGAGAATGACCTTGTTGACATCGTCGTTGACCTTCTCCACCGATACGGTGACTTGCTCCTGCTGTACCGGCTGCTCTGCGTGCGATTCGACAAAGCTCATCACATGATGTACCCAAACAGCCGCTTCCCCGCGACTCATCTCACGCTTGGGATAAAACTTGCGGTCCTCGCCCACCTTAGCGATTTGGTGCAGAACAATCCGCTGCAGGCTGTTGCTGAGCTTAGGATCGATTTCATTCTCATCCTCAAAGACCACAAACATCTTGATCACAGGGAAGGTCCCTTTCGTATCGATGGCATGGATGATAAGGTCCGCAAATTGTTCACGGGTAATCGTCCCGTTCGGATCTACATCCTTGGGAATCGGCAGACCGTTCAAATGAGCATTCACAAACGACTCGGCGTACCAGGCATCATTCGGGATATTCGTATAGTAATCCGTAGCTTGCGGAGCTTTAATGAACGTCATGGCGCTGATGTTGATATCCAGTCCTTTGACCAGCATGTGAACGGCTTGAGCATAGCTGACTTTACCCGATGGAACAAAATGCTTGCCGTCCATACCGCTAACGACTCCCCGCTCCTTTAATGCCATAATTTGAACTTTATTATCCTGATTCAGATCATCGAACGCAAAAGCTGAGCCAGCCGTTAAGCTGCCCAACAGCGCCGCAGCCGACAAAAGGGAAACTAATTTTTTGACCGACATTGGAAAATCCCACCTTTGTATTTAATCGCTCCGGAGTTACTTTCTAAACGTATCCATTGACCAAAAGGTTGCACCGTATGATAGCTGGCTTCATTTTAACGACAATTGTATCCAATTTCCTTCTTTTTCCGACATCAACCTTTAAAACTTCGAGCTTGACGGCTAGAACCCGAACCAACGTCTTACCACAGCTTTTTTTAACTGCGTCAATGTTTGTATTTTGCTTTAATTTCTTTTACGGGCATCGTGAATCTTAACCCATCGAGCCTGCAGAATACCGCTGAACGGAGCGATCGCTATGGAACTTCATCCTATACAAACCCCCCCAAGCCGGAAAGAGGAAGGACAGATGTACCCTAGCCGGAATTCAATACAACCGGAAAAACGCTCCCGAAGCCGGCGTTTCACCGATCGGCTGCGTCTTATGATCCCTGCGCTGCTTTTACTGACCATTGTAGCGGTCATCATCGTAAATACCCATAAACCGCTCCCTGAAGGGATATCATATGAGGGGCACCCGCATCAGGTTGAGGGCATAGAGTTTCTGTCCGATCTCACCTATCAAAAGGATGGGGCCCTTGTTACCGAGCACATGATTTATGACCGTATCCTGAAGGCCATCGACGAGGCGGAGTCCTTTATTGTCATCGATATGTTCCTGTTTAACGGGTATATCGATCCGGGCCAGTCTTTTCCCTCACTGAGCGCCACGCTGACAGACAAGCTGATTGCCAAAAAGCAGGAGCGTCCCGAGCTGGAGGTGGTATTCATCACCGATGAGATCAACACCACCTACGGCTCGCACCCATCGCCCGAGCTGCAAAGAATGGAGGAAGCCGGTATTGCCACAGTAATCACGGACACGGATCGTTTGCGGGACTCCACTCCCATTTATTCCGGCATTTGGCGGATCTTCTTCCGTTGGTTCGGCGAAGGCGAAGCAGAAACGGGGTGGCTGACCAATCCTCTGGCCGAAACGGCGCCGGACATTACCGTCCGCTCCTATCTGAAGCTGTTTAATGTAAAAGCAAATCACCGCAAAGTGATCGTTACCGATCAAACGGCTATTATTTCTTCAGCCAACATTCATGATGCGAGCGCCCTTCACTCCAATGTCGCCTTCGCGGTAAATGGCGGCATCATCAACGATGTGCTGAGCAGCGAACAGGCGGTTTCCAGCCTATCCGGCGGGCCTGAGCTGCCGTCCAATCCTGACCGCGAAAACGGTAGAAGCGGCGACTTAACCGTACGTCTTCTCACCGAAGGCAAAGTATACAAATACGTCCTCGGGTCTTTAGCCCAAGCAGGGACCGGCGATACCGTGTGGATGGGCATGTTTTATCTCGCAGACCCCAAAGTTGTAGAAGGACTGCTCGATGCTTCTTCCCGCGGAGCGGATGTGCGGCTCATCTTAGACCCTAATGAGAATGCGTTCGGAAGCGAGAAAATCGGCATTCCGAACCGTCCCGTAGCGGCACAGCTGCTGGAACAATCGGAAGGCCGCATTCAAATCCGCTGGTATAACACCGCTGAAGAACAGTACCACCCTAAGATGACCGTGATTGCCGGACCTTCCAGAACCGTCATCCACAGCGGATCCGCCAATTTAACGAATCGAAATTTGGATGATTTAAATCTGGAATCAAACCTGATGATCGAAGCGCCCGCCGAAAGCGAGCTATCCATTGAAGTACTCGATTACTTTGATCGTTTGTGGACCAACAAGGATGCCGAATTCACATTGGATTTCGAGGCCTTCAAGGAAAAGACGACTCCAATCAAAAAATGGATTTACCGCTTACAAGAAACGCTTGGATTCACAACCTATTAAGTGACCAATAGAAAAAAGAGGAAGGCCTATGGATAAGCACCAAGCCTTCCTCTTTTTTTGCATCGCATTATCCTAACGATTCAACATGTCCTTGATTACCTCGGATGATCTCCAAGGCATCGTCAACATCGGACTCTTCTACGATCGCGCTTAGCACATATTGCAGTTCCCGATCATCGACTCCATCATTGGTACGGCTGCGGGGAGACTCCCGAATCGGCCTTATTCCCACGTAGGCGCCCAGCGGTGCTTCACTTCGAGCCCCTGTACCTCCTGGCCCGTCATAGCTTCCGGTTCCTCCTTCTACGGGAACATCGGACGTGCCCGCCGCAGAAGGGAAGGATAGCGGCGGCGAGCCCGGTTGAAAGGGAACTTCCAGCGCTCCGACCTCGATGTGCTTCACTCTGAGCGTTTCCAGCTTGATTCTGACATTCTCGGCATCGTTTTCCGTATGAAAATAAGCTTGTAAGGGTTTACTCATCACTTATCTCTCCTTTGTTAGAAAATGATGACTTATGTCTTATTACCCCTGACGGCCCCGAATTACACAATTTTCCTCCGGCCCTTCTTGTGATAAGCTTTTCTTCAGAAGCCTATGAAACAGGAAAGGACTAAAACCCCTTCATGAAAAAAAGGTATCTGCTTTTTATCGCTCTGTATCTGCTGCTGTTTGCGGCCTCGGTGTACGGAAGCTGGTCCCGCGGGCCGGAAACGCTGATGACGGATGTAAGCCGGATTCTATCACGCGAGGTGACGAAAATCGTTCCGGCGGATGACCTCAACAGCTTGCAGGATACGGTTTTAGAGGCAGCAAGGAAAGGACTGCCCATTTCCATTGCCGGTGCCGGTCACAGCCAAGGAGGCCATACATTCTATGAAGACGCGGTCGTACTGGACATGAAGCCGTTCAACCGGATTCTGCATCTGGATGAGAAACGGCGCATTCTTCGCGTACAAAGCGGCGCAACCTGGGCCGACGTTCAGAACTATTTGAATCCTCTTCACCTGTCGATCCGGGTCATGCAGTCCTCCAATATCTTTACGGTCGGCGGGTCGCTCAGCTCGAATGTGCACGGACGAGATCTGCACCACGGTCCGGTGATTGAAACGGTGGAGAGCTTTCGGCTGCTGATGGCCGACGGTTCTCTGCTTAACGTAAGCAGAGATGAGAATAAAGAGCTGTTTGGCCTTGCCATCGGCGGTTTCGGGCTGTTCGGCGTCATTGTCGATGTGGACCTGCGGATCATGGATAACCCCGTCTACCGGATCGATACGTTCATCACCGATTACCGCTCCTTCCCGGACCGGTTCCGCAATGATATCCTGTCCAAGCCGGAAACGGAGCTGGCCATTGCACGATTGTCCGTAGCTTCAGACAGCTTGCTGGACGAAATGTATGTAACCACCTATTCAAGGACCGATGAAAAAGCAACGCCTTCTCTAAACGAGCTGCAGGAGGAACGTTCCGTAGAGCGCAATAAATTTTTGTTCGGCCTATCGCGCAAATGGGATTGGGGCAAAGACTTCATCTGGTCTGTCCAAAAAAAAATGTTTGCCGATGCCCCTAAGGGAGAGCTGATCACGCGCAACAACGCCATGCGGCCTGATATCGAGTTTTTGGAGCATCGCTCCCCGACGGACACGGATATCCTGCAGGAATATTTCGTACCTGCTGACCGTTTCTCTGCATTTGTCGACGAACTAAGAACGATCGTCCGGCAGGAGAAGGTCAATCTGCTGAACGCTACGGTTCGATATATCCGCAGCAATGATGAAGCGCGTCTGTCTTATGCAAGGCATGACGGTTATGCCGTGGTGATCTTGATCAACCAGAAGCTCTCTAATCAAGGGAAAGCGCACACCGAAAGGGTCACACAGCAGCTTGTGGATGCGGTTATACGAAACAACGGCACCTACTATTTAACCTACCAGCTGTATCCGACACCGGAGCAAATGAGGCAGGTTTACCCTAACGGGGACAGCTTCTTCGATGCCAAGCGGCAATATGATCCGGATGGCCTTTTCCAAAATTTACTTTACGAAAGGTATGCCAATCATGGAAAATAAACCATTGCTCAAAAATCGCGAGCTGGCCATCCGCAGCCTGATGCTTTCTCAAAGCGCAGCGCTGTTCGGAAGCGGACTGGTCTTTCCGTTTTACCTCATTTTCATCAAGGAGATCGGCGCCGGATTTACCGAATACGGGCTGGCTTACGGCTTATTTGCCATCAGCTCGTCCTTGCTCCAGCCCAGGCTCGGAGCGTGGTCCGATCGATACGGCAGGAAATCGCTGCTGCTCTGGAGCGCTTGGGGCATGGCGGCACTGTTCTTGTTTTTCCCTGTAGTGACCGGGATTTGGCAGGTTTACGTACTGCAGGTGCTGATGGGACTGTTCGGGGCAATGCAAAAAACCGGCGAGAAGGCACTGCTCGCCGATATCACGGAGGGGCCGCTCAGAGGGCGGCAAATCGGCTCCTACCACGGCTGGGTAGGCTTGTTCTCCGGTCTTGCCGTTATAGCCGGGGGCATGCTGATCGACTTCTTCACGCTGGATATCATCTTTTATATCGGCTCTTTGTGGATGTTCGTCAGCGGACTGCTGCTGCTGAGAATGGAGGAGCAATGATAGATGCGCGCGACAAAGCTCCGGAAGATCGTTCTTCCGGAGCTTTTGCAGGATCGGCAGCCGGCGGCCGCTGAAAGAAACTTCATGGACCGGATTTATCGGTTAAGACTAGTTGCGCCAAGGGGCTATTTTGCGTTCAACCACCTTCAGCAGCTGGGTCAGCAGTACGGAGAAGACCATCAAAACACCGACATAGCCCAAATATTCGGCCGTGCGGAACAGCTCGGATGCATGCCGGATGGCATACCCAATCCCTTTGTTGGCCGCCAGCATTTCGGCGACGACGACTGCAATCAGCGCGCGCCCGATGGCCAGCCGGATTCCTGTAATAATATAAGAGAGCGTGGAAGGAAAAATGACTTCCTTGAACATTTGTAACTCATTGGCTCCGTAAGAACGTGCCGCTTTGATCAACGACGGATCCGTTGTTTTGACCCCCGCCATCGTATTGATCAAGATAGGAAAAACGGCCATCGTAAACACCATCATAATTTTGGATAAAATATCCAACCCGAACCACAATACGAAAAGCGGCGTTAAGGCCACCACGGGTGTGGTATAAAGCGCGGTAATAATCGGATCAAAGGAATACTCGAGTTTTTTCCAATAGCCCAGAGCCAGCCCCAATGGTATCCCGATCATAGCCATGGCCAATCCGATCCCCGCTTCCAGACCGCTTATCGCCAAATGTCGGAATACACTTCCATTCATAACAAATCCCCAGGTCTGTACCAGGATTTTACTGGGCCAGCTGAACATAAAAGGATCGATCATCCCTACCTGTCCACAGACTTCCCATACCAATAAAATACTTGCGATCGTCACCAGAGGATAGGTCCAGGCAGGGGAGAATTTTGATTTTTTTGGGGAAACCGGACCGACGGCAGCCGACTTCAGCGTCTCCAATTTGGCCATTTACACTTCCCCCTTATGATATTGTCTGGTAACTTCCCCTTTGAGGTGATTCCAGATTTGAGATTTATATTCCTGATATTTGGGAAGCAGCTTGGTTTCCAATGTTCTGGGATAAGGGATGTCGATTTTTAAATCCTCCACAATTCGGCCGGGACGTACGGTCATTAGGAAGATCCGGCTGGACAAAAACACGGCTTCATCGATGGAATGCGTAATGAAAATCACCGTCTTTTTTTCTTTAAACATAATTTTCAATACTTCTTCCTGCATGATCTCGCGTGTCTGTTCATCTATCGCGGAGAAAGGCTCATCCATTAATAATATTTTGGGGTTTACGGCAAAGGCGCGGGCAATACCTACCCGCTGCTTCATTCCGCCCGAGAGCTGATGAGGGTACTTGCCTTCAAATCCCTCAAGTCCGACCATCCGGATATAATGCATCACATGATCGCGGATATCCTTTTCCGATTTGCCCTGCAGTCTTAACCCGAAAGCCACATTTTGAAAAACAGTATGCCAAGGCATCAAGGCAAAGTCTTGGAATACCATGGCCTTCTCTCCACCCGGACCTTCAACGCGGTGTCCGTTAATATGAATAGTGCCGGTTACCGGACGAATTAATCCGTCCAATGTATGCAGTAGTGTGCTTTTCCCGCATCCGCTGGGACCGATAATCGAAATAAACTCGCCTTCATAAATTTCTCCCGAGGCATCCTGAAGCGCGTGAACCTGATTAGGCTCACCCTGGTTATATATAACATTCAGATTCTCAAAATTCATTAACGGCGCTGCTGCTGTCATCCTAGTTCTCCTTTGCTAAAGGTTTTTATTGATTTTCAAAGCGGAGCAGGCGCAAGGCTTTCCGCCCTTTATTCCGCATAGTACTTGTCATCCACAACTTTCTCCACCGGCAGATCATTTTGGATTCCGCCGATTTCTTTGACGGCATCGATCGCCCACTTCATGCCTTCAATATTCAATTTCCCTTTTTCCGGGATGGCATCCAAAGCAAAATCAAAAGACTTTGTCGTGACTTCCAGATCCGTACCAAGCGACTCTACTCCGATTTTGATCGCTTCCTCGCGGTTGGCAGGATCTTTAATGAATTTTATACCTTCCGCCGTAGCAGCCATGAAGGCGCGAACCACTTCAGGCTGATCTTTAATTACCTTTCCATTAGCCGCAATGACGTCTTGATTATAATTTTGCAGTTCTTCGCTCATCACGGCTAACCGTTTCATTCCTGCCTTCTCGCCGTTAACGTCGTTGGGCGGCTGAAGCAGCGTCCCCTGCACCTGCCCGTTTCTTAATGCGGTTAACCTGGCAGGCGTTGCGCCCGCAGAAACGATACGGACATCTTTATCAGGCTCAAGACCATGCTTTTTCAGCCACCAACGCGTAATAATATCCACACCGTTGCCCGGCTGTAAAACCGCGACCGCCTTCCCCTTCAAATCCTCAGGCTTGCTAATATCCGGAGCAACAAACATCGAGAATAAGGTTTTATTGCTTAACGTGCCCACAACCCTTACGTTAGCCCCTTCAGATACGGCGGTAATAATGGATTCCGGCAGGCTTGCAATAAATTGAAAGTCTCCTGATTGAAGGCCCCTTAAGGCTACAACTCCGCCATCCACCGATTTAATATTCACTTTTAAATTATGGTTTTCAAAATATCCTTTTTTTGCAGCTACGTGCCAGGGTAAGAAATCGATCGTATTGGATACCGTAGCGATATTGACTTCTACGACCTGGTCCGGCTTGCTTTTTGGGTTTGGCCCGCTTGCATTCTGGTCGTTGACCGGTCCCGGATTTGAACCACAGGCGGTGAGCGCAATCGTAAGCGCTACCAATATAATAAGTGGAATGGTGAAACATTTTCTTCTCAAACGGATCGCCCCCTGTCATGTAATACCATGGCCATGAAATGACTTATTCATTGTAATATTGTTCATCCACAACATCCTCCAGCTTAATATCCTTGGTCAATGTCCCCGCCTCTCTTGCCGTATCGATGGCCCATTTGATTCCGTCCACATTCAGCCTTCCTTTATTTCCATAAGAAGGAAGAGCAAACTCCAGCGATTTCATTACATCTTCTTCCTTTGTATTCAAGACCTTTGCGCCGATTTGAACCGCTTCGGAGCGATTGGCCGGATCTTTGATAAAATCAATGGCATCTGCGGTTGCCGCCATGAACGCCCGGGCGATTTCCGGTGTTTCGGCCAGCATTTTTCCGTTGGCTGCAATCGTATCATGGTTGTAGCTCTTCAGTTCATCACGGATTAATCCGATTTTCTTGAACCCGGCTGCTTCCGCTTGCAAATCGGTAGGAGGGCTTAGCAGAGTCACTTGAGCCTGACCCGCTTTCATTGCCTGTACCCGGGCGGGATTACCGCCGGCCGAAAGGATCCGTACGTCTTGATCCGGCACCAGCCCATGCTGTTTCAGCCACCAGCGCAAAATGACATCGGTGCCGTTACCCGGCTGCACTACCGCTCCGGCCTTCCCCTTTAAATCTTTAATGTCCTGGATATCCGGGGTAACGAATATCGAATACATCGATTGTGATGTCAACGCACCGATCAATTTGACATTCGCCCCTTCCGAAACACCGGTAATCGCGGGCTCCGGCAAGCCCCCCAGAAAAGTAAAATCACCGGTCTGAAGACCTCTTAAGCCGACAACGCCGCCCTCAACCCTTTGCAGCTCAACTTCAAGATTATATTTGCTGAACATCCCCTTTTGAACCGCGGCATACCATGGCAAAAAATTAATATTTTGCGTTGGGATGCCTACTTTGATCTTGGTCAGCTGATCCGGCATTTTCTTAACTGAAGCTTGCGGGCTTGCCGATTGCCCTTCACTGGATGACCCCGCCGGCTGTCCTCCGCTTGGCGGACTAGCCGTCCGCCCCCCGCTCCCGCAGCCAGCCAAAGTGAGCAATACGCCAAGTGATAGGTATATGAAGCAAAAGAGCTTTAGTCTGAGACTGTTTCTCATAAAGACCCTCCATTCCTATTCACGTTTGAAAGCGCCAACAAATTAGCCGACACTAGTGATTCAACAAACTGCAATAGTATCTCCATCGGCTGGCCATAGGTCCTAAAGCATCCTTAATCTGGCGCTCCGCCTCCTCTTGGCTCATGCCACGGGGGGTTCCCGCCATCGAGGCTTGCCAGGTTAATTTGGCCTGTTGCTCCAGCCATATGGCAAAAACCACCGCTTGCTCAATACTGTCACCGACTGTGCAAATCCCGTGATTGCGCAGATGAACGGCCCAATGATCCCCCAATGCCCGGGCTACGTCTTCACCCTGCCCGCGTGTCACGATTTTTAAAGAGGATGCAAAGACAGGGATCTCTCTTGCGGCTATGGCAGCCATGACGCCCTGCATGGGCAGGATTCGCATCCCTAAATCACCAAGTATAGTGGATATCGGCTGATGGGTATGGACTACGGACATCACCTCCGTACGCGCTCTGAATATTTCCGTATGAAGCACGACTTCATCAGGGGGGTTCAAGCCCTCGCCCTCAACCTTTCTTCCTTCCAAATCCACCATCACCACTTTATCCGCTGTCATATCCAGCAGGTTCCCCAGATCCAGACCCCTTGCTTTAATCAGTATAAGGTCTGTCCCGGGTATGCGGGCGCTCACATGTCCAAGATAATCAGACAGCTCCAATTTCGCTAAAATTTTACAGCCCAGCGCGATTTTTTCTTTTAAATCCTGTACAATCGTTAGATCAAGCCCTTCCAATTCCTTCATCCCATACACTCCTTCTATCATTTTCAAGTCAATGGATGCGATTACCTTAAGGGATTACGGCGCCCTCCTTTTTAACCTTTGAATCGGAATCATAGGAGATTAAAGCACGCTAGTATTGACAGGGGAGTGTAAGCGCTTTATATTCGGGTGGGGGCATGCACCCGTTCAACATCGGGGCTAGCCTAAACGTTTATTTCCAAGTATGTCACTAATGATATTTCATAAGTTCCTCACATTCAAATTGATAATTTCGATACCAAGGTATTAAGGAAATCTATAAGTGCCCTATGCCCACATGATGATTTTCTATTGTAATCCGGAAGGATGCCCCGGTTTCATTTGATGCAGCCGGATCGTTATCACCAGCATCAGTCCGCCTATGACTGCGCAGATAAGCGCCATTAAATGAAGCTCGTTGGATGCGATTTCTTTACCGAAAACATTGCCGAGCAAACTGGACGAAAGAATCGTTCCCATATAGCGGGATGTCATCAATAAACCCGAAGCGACGCCCGTTTCCTCCGTGGAGATGAAGGAATATAAAGCGGTCTGCAGGCTGAGATTATTGATCCCTGTACTCATGCCAAGGAAGGAAAGAGCGACAAAGAACCAGACCAATCCGGGGCCGTCTTGTACGGTCATGAGCAGAAGCGTTCCCGTAATGACGGCCAGTGTGCCGAACAACAAGGGATATCGGGAGCCTTTTATATCCAGCCATCTTGCGGCAACAGGTGTAATCAGCACGGCGAAGCCCGAAAGGAACAGCATCGACAGCCCGGTTTGTTGAGTATCAAAATGCCGGGCCGTCTGCAAATACAAAGGAATTCCAAAGGTGATGGAATAAAATACGATGTTAACTAAAATATTTTGAATATAAATCAGCGTCACATGCTTGTTGTTTTTAAGAAAATGAACATCAATAAAAGGCTGAAGCTGACGAAGCTCAAACCTGTAAAAGAAATATCCCAGTCCTATACCTGCGCCCAGCAGCCACCATTCCCCTCCTTTGCTTAAGGAGAGTAAAAAGAGAAGCCAGACCAAAACCAGCAAAGAAAACAGTATAATTCCCCTTACATCCATTTTCATTTTCAATGACTTCCCTGTATCTGCAGGCATGACTTTTACGGCCAGGATCAACGAAACAAGAATGACAGGAAAATTAATGATAAAAATCGCCTGCCAATCCCCATAATGAATTAAAAATCCGCCTATGGATGGTCCAAAAGCGGCAGAAGTAGAAGAAAATACCGATAAAACCCCGAGCGCACGCGCCTGATTCTCCGTAACCACGCTGCGCACAATGCTCATTCCGGATGGAAACACCGCAGACGTCCCGATGGCTTGAACGATACGGAAGGCCAATAGCCAATGAAAGCTTGGAGATAACGGAGCCAGCATGGAAGACACCGTAACCAGCAGCAGGCCCATGATAAACATCCGCTTTCTTCCGAACATATCGCTGAGCTTACCCAGTACCGGCTGTCCGATGGCGCTTGCCAGGTAATAGGTCGAAATCAACCAGGAGATCTCCGTAAAGGACAACCCAAAATCCTCCTGCAGTCTGGAAAAAGCCACGGAGATCATCGTCGTATTCAAAGGATTCAAGATAAAGCCCAGTGCTATGGCTATGATTAAAAGCTTGCGTTTTTTATCGCCTGGTTCCATTTCAGGCCTCCATTATTTCCTTTATCGAATGATAAAAATCCGTTTGTTATCCGATGCGTATGCTGAATTTATTATGAACTTTTGTGTGCCACAGCGCAAACTTTGATGGTAAAATAATGAAATGAATCAAAAGATTTCAAAGGAGGAACTGATCATGGGATTTGTTTCGGAGTGGGTACAATATGGAGATCAAAAGGAATATGTAGGATATGCCGCTGAACCTTCACGGCCGGCATCCGGTCTGCCTGCGGTCATGGTACTGCAGGAGATTTTCGGGGTGGACGGGCATATTCAGGATGTGGCCCATCGGTTCGCCAGAGCCGGCTATGCCGCTTTCGCGCCGGATCTGTTCTCTCGTCACGGTAAGCGTCCAAGCCATCTGACTGCAGAACGGATTGAAGCCGCCAAAGGGTTCATGGATCAGCTTCCTTCTCCCGGTTGGCGGGACATCCAGGTGAGGAGTCAGGCACTTTCCGCCTACCCTCAGGAGCAGCAGAATGCTTTGCTAGAGACGATCGAGGGAATGTTCGCCGCTACCGCGCCCGCACAGCATCTGGAGCAGATGCTCTCCACCAGCCGGTTCATACAGGAACAGTATGCTCCAACGAAAGGATCCAAGCTAGCGGCATTAGGCTTTTGCATGGGGGGTGCTTTATCCGGCTATTGCGCGGTTCACGTTCCCCGCCTAGCCTGTGCCGTGGTCTACTACGGCAATCCGCCGGCAGCGGACAGCGCTGCATCGGTACAATGTCCGGTGATCGGTTTCTACGGACAGCTGGATACGGGAATTACGGAGAAGATTCCTGCTTTTGCCGAAGCGATGGAGAAGCACGGAAAATCCTTTGAATATCACGTTTACGATGAGACTCCGCATGCCTTCTTTAACGACACGCGCAAATCGTACCGCATCCAGGCGGCAAGAGATTCCTTTTCGCGCAGTCTGGATTTTCTCAACAAACATTTGTGATTCGACATCAAGCTCCCTAATTCCACATGAAGGAACAGACCGGTTGCTAACACCGCGTTGCGCCTTTATGCTTTTGGTTATACGATTTGCT
Source organism: Paenibacillus sp. F024 (assembly GCF_057814255.1). NCBI lineage: Bacteria > Bacillati > Bacillota > Bacilli > Caryophanales > Paenibacillaceae > Paenibacillus > Paenibacillus sp. F024. The sequence goes on along the minus strand of NZ_JBVASZ010000032.1, from coordinate 23,206 downwards.
GTTCAAGGATCGCGATTTGCAAAAAGGTGGGATTCCGTTATGAAAATCATTGAACATCCGTTTCGGCCGGGAACCGTCAGCTTTTACAATGAACGGACCGGCAAACGCAGCTATTGGTTTAGCGCCCACAACTTGTTCACCGAAGTAATGGATAATGAGGAAGCGGTTGAGCTCATGCTGAATTGGGGGCAGTCCGAGGTGGAGCAGGCTGTTGTCCGGTCCGTTCTGCTTGAGGAGCATTGGGTGAATGATCCGGCGGATTATGAAGCCGCTGTGATTTCCCCCGTGAAAAAATAATAACCTTCAAGGTGCGCCTCATGCACCTTGAAGGCTGGAAACCTTTTATTCCTCCATCTCCAGCCGTTCCGTTATAATCCGGCTGCACGTTTTGAGCTCACGGATATACTGCTGGACCTGACTGTCGTAAAAATGCGCCGTTGATCCGGCTGCGCTGATCGCGGCAATGACTTCTCCATAGTCGTTCATTACCGGAACCGAAACGGAGCTGACGCCCATTTTCAATTCATCATGGCTTACGGCATAGCCTTTTTTATGAATATCGGCGATACAGCTTCTCAACCGGTCTGGATCGGTCATTGTTTTACCTGTATACGCGGTGAATTTGTTCTGCAAAAGCCTTGATCTTTCGCTTTCGTTTTGATGAGCTAGCAGGATCTTTCCTACAGAGGTGCAATGTAACGGAACTCTGCGGCCGATTTGCGTGATGGTCCCCAAATGATCGTCTGGAAGCAGTTTGCAAATATAAACGACTTCTCCGTTATCATAAACCCCCATGTGGACAACCTTTCGCAAAGATTTCGTCAGTCGCTCAAGGAAAGGCAGGGAGACCTTGCGCAGCTCCATTTCATGATATACAGCGAAGCCCAGCTCCAATGCAGCCAACCCCAAATGGTATTTCTGCGATTTTTTATTTTTCTCGACCAGATGATCTTCACTTAACGTTCGGAGAAGACGGAACACCGTGCTTTTCGCCAATCCCAAGCGCGCACTCAACTCGCTGATTCCCATTTCCGGATTTTCATAGGTGAAAACCCGTAAAATGCGGAGCGCATTATGCACAGAAGATAACGTTTCTTGCTGCTTGGCCATGAAAGGCTTCCTCCTCGCTAGATGGATTTCACATACAGGAACAACCGTATTTACCCCACTTGTCAAGCGTATTACATTAAGAATACATATAACCTACAACACAGGAGGCTTATCTCATGTATGATGTGCATACGCATTTTATTCCGGATGAGGTCATGAACTGGCTCCGGGACAACCGTGCCCGTGTGAACGCCAAATGGGAAAAAAAAGACCCGGCAAAAGCGGAATTTCTAACGGTTAACGGAAAATGGTCGTTTGAATTAAAAGAAGCATTCGTCCAAGAAAGCCTGTATCTTTCGGAACAAAAACGCGCCGGCGTGAATCAGTCGTTAGTCTCACCGATCCCGCAGTTGTTTCTTTATGAATTTACCAGCGATATTACCCAAGAGCTGTCCCAAGTGTATAATAATTCGTTAGCGAATATGTCCAGGCGTCATGCTTCGGTATTGGCCTTGGCTACACTGCCATTAAACGATCCATTGCTTGCCGCAGGCGAGTTGAACCGGTCCATGTCGTCCGGACTCAAAGGCGCTATTATCGGCCCCGGCATTTCCGGCAAAATGCTGACCCATCCTGATTATATCCCTTTATGGGAGGAAGCGGACCGTTTAGGGGCTATTTTGTTTATCCATCCGCTTCTTTGCGAGGATCCGCGTCTGCAGAATCGAATGATGCCCAATCTAATCGGAGTGCCCTGGGAAACAACCGTTTGCTCGACCGATATTTTATTAAGCGGATGGCTTGATACATATCCGAAAGTCAAAGTGCTTCTTGCCCATGGAGGCGGCTTTTTACCCTATCAAATCGGTCGTCTGAACAAGGGCTGCGGGCAATGGAAAGCCGTTTCCTCCTCACTTCAGGCGCCTCCGGTTGAATATTTAAAAAGATTCTGGTTTGATACTGTACTCTGGAATACGGATGCCTTACAATATTTAATAGATTTGGCAGGTAAAGAGCAAGTGGTGCCCGGTTCGGATTTTCCTTTTGATCTATGCGCTTGGCCCCCGCAAATTGAAGGCACCTCAGGTTATCATAGCCTGATGGGCGGCTAATGCATCATCTTCACAACAGAGGTGATCCCTAACCCATGGAATTAAAAAACATCGAGGCCTTCCTGATGGTTGTCGAAAAGGGCAGCTTCTCTACCGCTGCGGAAGCGTTATACGTTACCCAGCCTACAATCAGCGTTCGCATTCAAATGCTCGAGCAGGAATTGCAAAGCCCCTTGTTCAACCGAATCAGCGGACGAAAGGTGATCCTCACCCCTGCGGGTGAAAAGGTGCTGCCATATTTCCGCGAAGCCTACGACAGTATTTCAAACTGCCTGCTAGCCTTGAAGCAAGCTCCATACGAACAAAAAACCATTACGATCGCTTGCCCCAATCACATGGGTGTGGAAATTATGCCCGAGCTGCTGAAAGCGCTTTATGGCGTGTTTCCGCAAATCGATTTTTCAGTTAATATCAGCACGACGAAAGAGATACTCGAAGATATTCGATCAGGTGCTGTAGACATTGGTCTGGCTTATATCCAGTCCGCTTCCGATACCAAAGATCTGGATGCCATTCATATTGTAAACGAGTCGAATATTCTGGTCTGCGCGCCGGAGCATCCGTTAACCCAAACCGGAACCATCACTACCGCGGAGCTGAAGAAAGAACGTATTATTACCTACAGCAAACCGTTTTTGACAACCCAGCTGGTAGAGCAATTTTTGAAAAAAAACGGGTTGAAGGATGTTCAAATGGTGGAAATCAACAATCTGGGCTGGATCAAAATGATGGTCAGAAAAGGACTTGGCGTTGCTTTTTTGCAGAAAATGATTGTCAGCGAAGAATTAAGAAACCAAACGATCGTCGAGCTGCCGATGAATCTTCCGCTTCCGACCGTCCCTATTTATTTGGTGCTCGGAGCCCGGCTTCAGCAAGAAATCCGGGAAACGGTCGTCTGTGCCGCGAAGAAGCTCTTTCAACAATTCTAGCATTAGCTTGTTATAGCATCCGGCTGGGGTTATCCCGCAGCCGGTTTTTGCACAGTACTCATCTTGTGCTACTTCTCATAATCATAGGGGATAAAGCTGTTGGACAAATCATACGGCTGTTGAATAAACCCTTGTTCCAGGCATGCTTGATAGAAGGCTTCTATAATAGGCTTGTTTTCGGACCATCCGTTCTCATTCCAATCCCTGCCGCCCAGGCTGGATTCCGTCTGGTGCAGATGCCAATCGGCGAATGGCAGGTAAAGACTTACCATGTGTGCCGCTTCCCGGTACCCCCTCGCCTTTGATTTCTCGTACACCTCCATTAATTCATCGATAATTTCCGGAGAGCTTTGTACGATTTCGTCTTTGATCGCCATCACATGCGTAATCGGAGTGATTCCGGAATGCTGAACGAATTGAATCTGCTCTTCCGGTGACGGCTTGAGCAGCCAGCGCAGGCCGTCAAACCGGTCCGGCTTGCGCGCATAAAAGAAGCAATCGATCTCGCCGCTGCGTAACAGTTCTTCGGGCGTATCGCCCAGATAGTCCCAATTCATCTGATGATCCTCGGGGTAAGGCATGTTATCCATCCGGTCTTTGCGAAGCGGACACCAAATGATATCCTTCGTGTCTACTCCGTAATGATGGGTCAGCAGCCATCTGTGCCAGATCGATGCGGTAACCCAATATTGGAATACCGCCACTTTCTTCCCTTTTAGATCTTTATAGCTGTTTAAATCCGATTCCTTGGAGCAAAAAGCATAAACCTGGGGAATTTTTCGGGAGAACACCGGCAGCGCCTTTAAGCTCGAATCCTTTTCCTGAACCTTAAGGAATGTCGCTAAAGACATTTCTCCGATGTCAAAATCCCCTTTTAAAGTCCTCAAGGTGCATTCGTCAATGTTTTTTACAATCTCGGCGGTATAATCGAACCCCTTCGTTTCGATGGAATGGTTGAGCAAGGGCATCGTATGCAAATAAAATGTGCTCCCGATTTTTAATTTTCGTTTGGACAAGGGTCGTTCAACTCCTTTATTCTTGATTGATTTACACTTCTACGTGCCCGATTTTCCCGATTCTTGGATCGGACGCGCCTTCCCACATATCCGTGGTTCGCAGCGTGTTATCCAGCATCCTGGGCTCCCGCGGGTTTTCCTCCGGAAATTCCTCCATGCCCAGCGTATATTCCAGAGTCAGCCCGTCAGGATCCAGGAAGTACATAAAAATACTGCCTGAGGCCAAGTGCCGGCCGGGTCCGAAAATCACAGGTACGTTATAATTCATCAGCCGGTTTCTCGCTACACCCACATCGTTGATATCCGCTACCTTGTAGGCCACATGAAACATGCGAAGATCGTCGCCTTGAGATATGCCGAAGGAATGATGATACGGGTTGGGAAAACAGCGCATAAAGGCAAAATACATTTCCCCATCCGGCTTATGACGCGTGTCGGATATTTTAAAGTTCAATACCTCGGTAAAAAAGCGCACCGTCTCCTTAAGATTAGGTACCCGCAGCACGATATGATCCAGCTTCAATACTTTAATGGGATCGGGTTGATACGGCTTGGCTCGTTGCATCATCCGGTTATACAATTCAAAGGTGACGCCGTTGGGGTCCTTGAACCGGAACGCCTTATCGATTTTGAGCAGGGCTCTCTCCGCTTTATCCACCTCTACCGGATGACATCCGGCTTTCTCCAGAAGCTCGAAGGCTTTCTCCAGCTGCTGTGTGCTCTCCATTTCAAAAGCGATTCTCTTCAGTCCCGGTTTGTCGGATTTATTCAACAGCAGATTGTGATAATCGGAGCTCGACGATAGGAAGGCGATATCCTCTCTGATTTCCCCGACTTGATCCAAACACACCATGTCACGGTAAAAATTGGCGCTTTTTTCCACATCTGTCACATTGAGTGCCACATAGCCCAGCTTTGTATAGCGGATCATCATCCATCCTCCTCATTCGTTCAGGATTTCGCCAATGACTTACAGTAGAATGCTTACCGAACCCAACCGGCCCAATTCCTCGGCATCCAAAATCGCTTTGCGCTCGGCAATTTTGAGTTGTCCATCCCTGACCGCAAATTTATATTCATACACTCCGACGTACTGCCTGATCTGTTCATGCCTCCTGTAGCGCATCACCATAAAATTGGCGCAGGCGGAAATATAATCGCCGTCCCGGGCTGTAATTCGAACATTGGTAATCAGTCTTCTGGTTCGGGAGTGCGGGTTTTCCGCATGGGCGTGGCGGCTTTTCAATCTTTTGATCCGCGAACGTATGCGGTCGATGTTATCCGCGACATGAAACAGCGTATTCTCCGGGTTCCCTCTCGGCACATCATTGGGAGGAACAAGATACCAGGCATCCTCCGTCAGCAGCTCGCCCCATTCATCCAGGCGCCATTCGTCCAATAAATAGGCTTCATGATATAAAAAATCTTCAATGTCGGACCGCTTAATATCCTGCGCTATCCTCTTTACGCTCATGTGAATTCCTCCTGCCCGCATGTGCTTAGTTGGTACCCGGCGTGGTCTCGCCCGTCATCAATTCGTTCCATCTTCTCCAGAATGTCCGCAGATGTATTTCATCCGTATTCAGCTGTTCTTCTTTATGCAGTCCGCGCGAAATATCGGACCATTCCACTTCTTGATACGTTTCATATCCTTGCTGAGCAACTTCCAACGCCTCCACATCGTCCGGAGTAGCAAATCCGCCCGGGCCATAGAAGGTTAAATAGCTGTCCAGCCTGACTCTTCTTGCTACCGGACATTCTTCTTTGGGCCCCAATGCCCAAGCCGTAACCTTCATCTGATTATGACTGACAGGAAAAAAGGTTCTAACGGTAATCGAGGAGCCGTCATTGATCACGAGATTCGGGAAAATGACAAGATTCCGGTTCGTTTCTGCAATCCTCATCCCCTTCTCTTCCCCGAGACGCCGGACAAGCTCTTTGCGCTTCTCCTCGATCACAGGCTTGGCATCCTCTCCGTAGATGGGCATCCAACGTGCGATGGGCCTTCCCCTATAGGTTTTGTTATCGATGACGGCATGACCGTTGCCAAGGGGCTTGCCGATCCCGTGCGCCGGCATTAATAAGCCTTTGGGCAGGGCAATCTCCACACCGGAATCCTTCAAATAATCCAAATAAGTGATATGCGTCGGCACCACATGGTAGTCATCGAAGCTGTTCTCCACAAGCAGCTTCCAATTGGCCTTCATGTCATATTCCTGGGTACCTTGAATGATTTCCATTTCACCGGTTTCGGATTGATCCGCGATCAGATCCAGATATTCCTTGGCTCCGGCCAAATATTCCTCCAACGAAATCGCATGCTTATCGAAATTTAAAAAGTAGAATCCCCTGTAGCTTTCCAAACGCGGCACGTTGTGCAGACCCATATGGGATTTATCCCAGCCGGGAGGATAAGAATCTTCTCCGGGGATGGCAATGTTACTCCCGTTATTGCTAAAGGTCCATGCATGATAAAAGCAGCGGAACGTTTTGCAGTTGCCTTCTCTTTCCCGGCATACGATCGCACCGCGGTGAGAGCAGGTATTGAGAAACGCATGCACTTGGCCGCTGCTGTCCCGGTTAAAAATAATCGGTCTGCCCGCGACATTTCTCGTGACGAAATCCCCTTTTTTCGTCACTTCCGATTCATGTCCCACATAAATCCAGCATTTATTAAAGATGATTTCTTTCTCTTTCTCCAAAAGTTCCGGTCTTGTAAAAACGGAACGGCTTACCTTAAACAGCATGCGTTCCGGATCGTCAATGATAAAGCGTTTACATTGCAATTGAGATGCCTCCTTTAGCAACATGTTCTGAGGGTCTTTTCTCTACTTCCAATAATAAGTCAGTTCTCTTAATTGCTCCAATTGAAAGTCTCAATCGGCACCCATTGACAAAATTTATGGCCATGAGAAAAGCCGCCCCCTATGGAGCGGCCTCTCTTATCTGCCTGGAATATCGGAAACGGAAACTCCGCCGATCCCCCAGTGCGTCTTGGGAACCTCCGTGACCACGACGCGGACGGATTCCTTTTTGACCTCAAGCTTTTCAACTACGGCATCGGTAACGCCTGCGATCAATTCTTTCACTTTCTCAGGGGGACGCCCCTCAAGAATCTGAATATTTACGATAGGCATCGTTCATTTCAACTCCATTATGTTAGTGGCTATTCCTCAACTCTGAATTCCAGCGTTCCGAGACCGTCCCACTTCACGGTAACCGTGTCCCCAAGCGTTAGCATCAGGGCCCCGGTAATTCCGCCGGTAAGGATGACCTGACCCGCCTTCAGCTTGAGCCCTCTGCGCGACAGCATATTGGCCAGCATTGCAACCGATTCGGCAGGATGACCCAATACAGCGGCCCCTGCGCCGAAATCTTTCAGTTCACCGTTGATCGAAAGGGTTACACCGACTAAATCGAGCTCCAAATCCTCGGGCTTTCTCATCGTTGGACCGATAAACACCCTTGAAGCAGAGGTATTGTCGGCAATGACATCCGGCAGGGTAAACTGAAAATTCTCGTACCGGCTGTCAATAATTTCAAGGGCGGGAACCACGTACTCGGTTGCAGCCAATACCTGCTCAATCGTTACCCCCGGGCCCTGAAGATCCTCGCGTAAAATAAAGGCGATTTCCGCCTCTACCTTCGGATGAATCAGCTCGCTTAAGTGCAGTGCATGACCGTCGACCACCATGTAATCAAAAATATAACCGTAAATCGGTTCTTCCACGCTCATTTGTTTCATCTTGGCAAGGCTCGTCAGCCCCATTTTGGGGCCGATGATCCGATATCCCTGCCCAAGCTTGATGCCGACCAGCTCCTCTTGAATACGGTAGGCATCATCAACCGTCAGATCGGGATGCTCTGCAGTGATCCGGGTAACTTCCCTTTTGCCGACTTCGGCATCGATCAAGAATTGGGCTATGCTGATACATTCGTTTCGGTCCATAACGTCCTCCTAGTGGGAAGCCACTTTATTATTGTGTTTGGCGATTTCCGCGGCGACATCCACGATCATATCTTCTTGACCGCCTACCACTTTGCGCTTGCCCAATTCGACCAGAATATCCCTGGAATCCAACCCGAATTTTTTGGCGGCACGCTGCGCATGCAGAAGGAAGCTGGAGTAAACGCCCGCGTAACCGAGCACCAGACTGTCTCTGGTAATTTCCTGCGGTGTAGTTAGAATGGGGGCGACGATCTCCTCGGCAAGGTCCATCATTTTATAAAAGTCCACGCCGGTCTGGATGCCCAAACGATCCAATACCCCGATCAAAACCTCTGTCTGCGTATTGCCCGCTCCTGCCCCGAGGCATCTTACGCTGCCGTCAATCCAGGCTGCCCCTTCTTCTATAGCCACCAGCGTATTGGCCATCGCCAAGGACAGATTATTATGGGCATGAAATCCGATGTTGACCGAAAGACTTTGCTTGAGCGCACGGATTCTTTCCTTGACTTGATGCGGAAGAAGAGCCCCGGCAGAATCCACGACATACACCGTGTCCGCGCCATAGCTTTCCATCAATTTGGCCTGCTCCACCAGCTTTTGCACAGGAGCCATATGCGACATCATCAGAAAGCCAACGGTCGTCAGTCCCAATTCCTTAGATCTGGCGATATGCTGCGCCGATACGTCCGCTTCGGTTACGTGGGTGGCTATGCGCGCCATCCCGACGCCCAATTGGGCGGCCTTGTTTAAATCTTTAATCGTACCGATGCCCGGGAGCAGAAGTACGCCGATTTTCGAATTTTTACAAACGGAAACGGCAGCCTCAATCAATTCCATTTCGTTGGTCCGGGATAAACCGTACTGAAGAGACGAGCCGGCAAGTCCGTCGCCGTGAGAAACCTCAATAAAAGGCACGTTCGCTTCATCCAAGGCTCTGGCTACATTCGTGACCTGCTCTACCGTATATTGATGAGCAATAGCATGGCTCCCGTCGCGAAGCGCAACCTCCGTTATCACTATATCGCGTTGTTGTGACAATTTCATTCTCTCCTTCCCGTTATACCGCAGATTGGCTTATTCTATTTTTGGCGAATTCTTCCGCCACTTTGACCGCAGAAGCCGTCATGATATCGAGGTTGCCGGAATATCTGGGCAGGTAATCCCCCGCTCCCTCCACCTCCAGGAAAACGGTTACTTTATTACCGTCATAGATCGGCTCGGACCGAAGCCGGTATCCGGGAACGTAGGATTGAATATAGCTTACCGTGTCCGTAATGGAACGTGTTACAGCCGCTTCGTCGATCTGTCCCTCCACTAGCGCATATACCGTATCCCTCATAAGAATAGGAGGCTCCGCAGGGTTCATGATGATGATCGCTTTTCCTTTTTGGGCACCGCCGATTTGTTCAAGACCATGTGACGTCGTTTCTGTGAATTCATCGATATTGGCGCGAGTTCCAGGGCCTGCGCTCGCGCTTGAAATCGTGGCTACGATTTCGGCATAGCTCACCGGATGGATACGGCTAATGGCATGTACAATGGGAATGGTAGCTTGGCCGCCGCATGTGATTAAATTAATATTATCCGCTTCCATATGTGCATTCAGATTCGCAGCCGGAATGACGTAAGGCCCCACCGCAGCGGGCGTTAAGTCAATAGCAAGCTTGCCGGCTTCTCTTAGCATTTTGGCATGACGGATGTGCGTTTTGGCCGAGGTAGCGTCGAATACGATGTCTGCCAATTCCGGAGCTTCCTCCAAAAACTGCTTTAATCCGCCGTCAAATGTCCGGCAACCGATTGCTTTGGCACGGCGCAAGCCGTCCGATTCGGGATCGATCCCGATCATGGCCGTTAACTCCAACACTTCGGAGCGTCCGAGTTTAATCATCAAATCCGTACCGATATTTCCTGAACCCAGAATAGCCGCTTTTACCTTAGACATCTATGCCTTCCCCCTTACCTCATGATTTAGTCCGTGAAGCTTACGCTGACTTCTCCAAGATGAGCTAATCTTGCGCTGAAGGAATCGCCCGGCTCCGCATTGACCGCGGCGGAAAGCGCTCCGGAAAGAATGACCTCTCCTGCTTTTAACACAATACCGAATTCAAACAATTTATTTGCAAGCCACGCTACGCAGCTTGCAGGGTGGCCAAGGGCAGCCGCGCCTACGCCGGTATTGACCATTTCTCCATTCTTGTAAAGGACCATGCCGATTTGCGCCAAATCCGCTTCGTGCACCTTTACCTGTTTGCCGCCCAACACGTATAACCCGGAAGAAGCATTATCAGCGATCGTATCCTGAAGCTTGATTTTCCAATCCTTAATCCGGCTGTCCACAATCTCAAGCGCAGGCATGACATATTCCGTGGCCAGCAGCACATCGGTCACCGTCACCCGGGGACCGATCAGGTCGCGCTTTAGTTTGAACGCGATTTCCGCCTCGACTTTCGGTTGAAGAACACGGTTAAACGGAATCGCCCCTCCGTTGTCCACCGTCATGGTATCCAACAAGTGGCCATAGTCAGGCTGGTCCACACCAAGCAGCTTTTGCATGGCAAGCGAGGTGAGGCCGATTTTTTTACCTACGATTTTGGCTCCGGCCTCGACTTTCCGTTCGATGGTTTTTAATTGGACGTGATAGGCTTCTTCAATCGTGATGCCAGGCTCCAGCACCGTCAACGGTTCAACGCCGGCTCCCGTTTGTTCCGCTTTGGCCAGATGATCCGCAAAGGACATGCTCTTGATCACGTTCACTGCGATTCCTCCTTCATTAGAGCTTAATGCAAATATTAGTTAGCTCAGAGTAAAATTCAAGACTGTGCTTGCCGCCTTCACGGCCGATCCCGCTCTGCTTCATTCCGCCGAATGGAGTGCGGAGATCACGGAGGAACCAGGTATTCACCCATACGATCCCTGCTTCAATTTGTCCGGCTACCCGGTGAGCGCGACGCAGATCGTTGGTCCACACGGAAGCGCTTAACCCGTAATGAGTGTCATTGGCTTGAGCGAGAACTTCCTCCTCCGTGTCGAAAGGAATAACGGTGACCACCGGTCCGAAAATTTCTTCCTTTACGGTTCTGCAGCTGCTGTCCAACCCGGTGATAATGGTGGGCTCCAAATAGTAGCCCTTATCCAACCCCTCCGGTCGTCGGCCCCCGGTGAGGATCGTACCGCCCTCCTGCATGGCCAATTCAATGTAGCTGTTGACGCGGTGATAGTGCTCTTCACTGATCAGAGCTCCCACTTTCGTTTTGGCTGCAAACGGATCGCCTACAACCAGTTCTTTGGTTTTGGCCACAAACTTCTCCAAGAATGATTCATATGCGGGACGCTCCACATAAATTCTCGACCCGCACAGGCATACTTCCCCTTGATTGATAAAACTTGATTTCATCGTGGTTTCAATCACTTCGTCCAAATTCGAATCGGCAAAAATAATATTCGGATTTTTGCCGCCTAATTCATAGGACAAACGTTTGAGCGTTTTGGAAGCGGCGCCCATGATGATTTTCCCGGTTGTCGTTTCGCCCGTGAACGAGATGCCGTTGACCTCCGGATGCTCCGTCAAGGCCGAGCCGGCGGAATCGGGTCCGAAGCCGTGCACGAGATTCACCACGCCGTCGGGAATACCTGCATCCTGACAAATTTGACCCAGAACCGTCGCCGTCATCGGCGTTAATTCGGCCGGCTTCATCACGACCGTATTCCCTGCCGCCAGGCATGGAGCCAGCTTCCAGGTCATAAGCAGCAGCGGAAGATTCCAGGGATTGATCAAACCAACAACACCGAGAGGACGGCGAATGGCGTAGTTAATCGCCACATTGTCCATTGAATACGCTTCCGTTCCATCGGAACGCAAATAATCGGCGAAGAAGTGGAAGTTATATGCGGCCCGCGGAATATCGATGCTGCCGGACAGCCAGACGGGTTTGCCGGTATCCAGCGACTCCAGCTCGGCAAGCTCTTCCTTACGCTCGAGAATCAGATCCCCCACTCTGCGGAGAACGGCAATCCGATCATTCAGCGGCATCGTCTTCCAAGGGCCGTTTAGAGCTCTCTTGGCTGCGGCGACCGCTAAGTCGATCTCTTCCTTGCCTCCTTCGGCTACCTTCCCGAGCACCTCTTCCGTTGCCGGATTGATATTATCAAATGTCCGGCCATTCAACGACGGAACATATTTCCCGTCAATAAAATGCATGCAGTCGATTGCCTTGGTTTGCGGCTTGCTTACGGATTGTGTCTGCATTGAAACCATCCTCCTAGATTTGGAATAAACCGGTTACGGTTTAGGGATAGCTTCATCTTAAATCCGCGGCAAGCCCTTCACAAGGCTAGCGTTCTGTTATACGGAATTCAATCGACTGTTATAATTTGGCGGGATGTTAGGCACGATAATCCAGGGAGGTGATCGCTCATGAGTGGAAGAAACAGCAAGCCTGACAATGACGGTCCTGCAAGCAGCCCAAGCCGCCTGGATCAGTTCGGCGACAAACTGGCGGAAGAAACCGTTTCCCGCGAAGCCGCTGAAGCACGCAATACCGGCAAAAAGAAATAGCGCCGACAGGTAAAAAAAGCTCCGCTGAGAACCGGCTGCTGCCCCATGCAGCGGTCGGTTCTTTTGTTGCTCACTCTAGGTGATGAGGGGTTATAATATCTAACGGAATTATATCAAAAACTGGTTGAGATTGTCATGAAAATTATAAAAACCGACTAATATTGAAAGATGGACACGAATTTTATAGAGAGGAGGAATGCAAATTGAATAAACGATGGTTGTCTTACGTGCTTCCGGTCGCTCTGGGCGTTACTTCCGTTTTATCCGTCGTGCCGTCATCCACGGCTGCGGGCTTAGAAGGTTTCAAAGATACGTCCAGCCATTGGAGCTCTAAAGCCGTAGCATGGGCGGTCAATAACGGAGTTGTCGATGGTTACGAGGATGGAACGTTTCGTCCTAATCAGGCGGTTTCCGAGCCTGAGTTTCTCGCGATGCTGCTGCGAGCTTATCCGGATACGGCCATGTCTGCTAGAAAAACGGGCCAAGCCTGGTATGAGCCATATTATAACTATGCATGGGAAAAGAAGTGGCCTGTCCTAAACAATGCTAATCGAAGCGTATACAATCGGGGATATGTGGCACAATTGATCGCCGCCACGCAAAACAAAGCGCTCGGCTTAAACGATTCTATCCTTTTCTTGCTGGATCAGGGTTTGTCTCAAGGGAAAACCGCGGCTACGATCGAAGGGTATAGAGCAGGGGACAAATTCACCCGCGCCGAAGCGGTCCAATTCATTCTTAATATGAAGCAAAATGCCGCTCGCTTGTATGCGTCCACAGCACCTGCGCAGGCACCCGTACCGGCGCCTGTACAGCCGCCGGTAAGCTCTCCGGCGGTCACGAACGCGCCGATTTCCGTTAAAGGCATTGCGCTCGGCGACTCTGTCCAGACGGTTGTGCAAAAGCTCGGAGAACCCGCGCGCAGGGACGCAAGTGAATATGGCTTCCAATGGTATGTTTATAACAAAAATTACAAGGACTATGTACAAATCGGCATCAGCGGCAATAAAGTCGTTGCTTTATATTCACCATCGGCCAACTGGAGCACCGACCGCGGGATCGCAGACGGCTCAGCTAAAGCCGAAGTACAAAAGCAGTACGGAAATCCGGTCTCATTCATTTTGAAAGGCAATACCCGTTTTATGATGAATTACGGAAAAGGCGAATACGGAACCTATGAAATTAATGGCGCCTATGTCACCTTTTTCTACGATGTACATCGTGACAACGTTGTGACCGGGGTCCAGGTGATCGGCCAATCCACTGAGCTTTCGCTCGCAGCCTTTTATCCCCAGCCTAGCGATGCGCTGGCAAGAGCATACGAACGGCAAAGCTTTGACCTCGCCAATGCAGGACGGGCGAAGCTCGGATTCGCTCCGTTCGTCTGGGATAGTGCCATTGCCGTGACTGCGCGCAAACACAGCCAAGATATGGCTGCCAAAGGTTACTTTGACCATACGAGCCTAAGCGGTCTAAGCCCGTTTGATCGAATGGAGCAGGACGGCCTCAGATTCCGCTCTGCAGGCGAGAACATCGCCGCGGGTCAAACGAGCGCTATCTTTGCCCATCATGGCTGGATGAATTCCGCAGGCCACCGCAAAAATGTGCTTGGAAATTTTCAAAGACTGGGTGTCGGAGTACATTTCGGCGGAAACATGAAGATTTACTACACACAAAACTTTTACACGCCTTAAAGCAAGCTGAAACAGATAAAACGTCTCTTTCTTTGGCTTCAAGCCTTGGAAGAGACGTTTTTTTGAGATGGAGGCGGCAAAGGGCTCATAGCCCCTCCTTGTTCATATATTCGAAGAGGAAAGATTGACCGTTACGGTAAAACCGCGGGTCGTACAACCCCAGGCGCTTGTCGTCATCCACAACCACCACGAACGGCGACCACTCGTATAAGGTCCTGGCCTTCGGATTGGCGGCAAACAATGTTTCCAGATCGGCATCTTCACTGGACTTCAATTGTGTCACCGGCCGAATGCCGGTCCATATCGTTCCTTTGGATAAATCAACCGTATCGCCATGCTTCCCGATGACCGTAAACGTCCCCGGAACGAAATCCGCGGCAAGCGCTACTTGTTCGCATTGATCGTTAACCTGTTTATACAAAGTGTAGCCTTGAACAGACTGCAGTCCTACGTGCAGTGCGATCAGCAGCCATACGGTACGGTACACCCGGTGCGTAGGCCCATTCAAGCGCCCGCTTCTTTTGCGTAGAAAAACCCACAGCCAGCCGCCGAGCATAAGCGCCCAGAACACCAAATCGACGATCGGGATGGTACCGAAGGTAATGCGTATCGTCGAAAACGGCTCCAAATAGCCGGTTCCCCACGCGTTGAACAAATCGCTTGTCGCGCCATAACCCTACTTGTTGATTTTTAACTAATTCATTTTATAAACGAAATACTTGATGCTGTTATTGAAGAAACGAATTTAACGAATTTTCATCCATGATTAGCTTTACTTGTCGTCTAATCCCATTAATTTTGCCAGATAAATAAATATACGAAAACCTTCTCCTTTTGAAATCAGCAACATCAAATATATCCAGGTCTTGGACGATCTTGGCAATTTCCTTGGGTAGATCAAACTGTAGTTCAAAATAATCAGTTAAATTTGAATCGATTCCAGAAGGTGAGAAAAACCACGAACGAGAGTCATAACTTCTTAGTTAACAAAGTTGTTCGTCGGTATCACGAAATAAACTTGAGGGCAATTAATTTAATAGATGCATGGGATATCTCCCTTGAATACAAGTGGATTATCGTTGCGTTTGCTAATATGATAGGCAATAATTTCACCATTCCACAGATCCTTAATCGCCGATAAGTAAATGCGAAAGTCAAATACCCGATATTGTGTTACATCAGTTACCCACTTCTGATTAGGGCCATTCACCTTAAAATCCCGCTGCAGCAGGTTCTCAGCTATCCTCCCGTCTGATACAGCTGCTTCATAACTCGTCCGATGGATCTTTCGACGAATAATTGCCTTGATACCAAGCTCTTGCATAAGGCGTAGTACCTTCTTGTGATTGACAATAAGATCGTGCTGACGGTACAGTTCGTCTTGTATACGACGGTAACCCAGAATCTTATTTCGCTCTTCATAAATCGCTTTGATTTTACGCTTTAACTCGCCGTCCCGATCTTCCTTTTTACGCTTCAAGAAGGCGTAGTAACCGCTTCTATTTATATTTAGATATGTACACAAGTCCTTTATACTTCTTGCATTCTTTAGTTCGTCAATGACTGTGTATCGGCTCTGCAACCCTCCCGATTCAAGATGTGTAACCACTTTTTTAGAACATCTACCTCCAATTGGAGACGTCGAATTTCACGTTCTTGCTCCGTCTCTATTCGGTGTGGATCTCCACGTCTATCCTCTATGGCGACCTCTCCACCTACGTGATACTTTCTCACCCAAACCCTGACCCGATACCAATCCTGGATGTCTAGATGTTCTGCTATCTTTCTATAGCTCCAACCATCTTCCTCATGTAACCTTACGGCTTCCATTTTTAGAGATTCAGGATAATGTTTAAACTTTTGACCCTTCTTAGCTGGAATAAAAAATGCACCCCCTATAATTCATCGGATTAACCAGGGGTTTTTCCAATGTTCATTATAAGGGGTGCACTTCATCGCATCTGCAAGGGCTTTTTTTGGCATACGTCGCCTGTTTTCTAGCTGTTTACAAACTGTTCACAATATAATTCATTGAATACCGGAGAGGCTCCGCTTTGATTGGTGGAGTTGGCCAGGATGCCGAATTTATTGTGCAGCAAATCAATGAGCATGAGAAATAACGAAGCTGGTCCCTGCAAATTGCAGGGATCTTTGTTTGAACGGTGGCCATCCGATGAATTTAGGCCACCTTGGATAGACGAGCGATATTTTTTGTTTCTAATTATAACATTCAAATAATCGTTTGACTGTATTAAACATCGGAAGTATAATAATTTCATATTCAAATGATTGTTATATTGTTGAATTACTAAAAAATCGCCCGAGCGATAAATAGCCTAAGCATTGATACATACTGGAGGTACATACTATGGCAACTTGTGATCTTGTTTCACTTTCCCCTTCAACCAATAGTCGACCAAACCCAATCCTGTTTATCCACGGCGCTTTTCATGGCTCTTGGGCTTGGGAGTATTTGGAGGACCATTCGGCCCCAGCTGGCGTTCTGCTCGCTTCGGCACCACCGGGTGGCACGCGAAAAACACTGTGAAAACCGCCGTTCGCAATCCTGGCAAGATGATGAAGTCATTGATCACAGGCCGAGTGAATCTCTATAATAACGAAACCTGAGCGGTTCAGGCATTCTTTTCAGCAAACATGCCCCAAGAACAGGTCAGGCGGTACGTCAGCTCCTTGCAAGATGAGTCGTTACGGGCCTTTATGGACATGGCACGATTCCCGGTCCAGCGACAAGGTCAAGACCCCCATGCTTGTGCTCGGCGCAGCAAACGACTTCCTCATTGACAGCCATGAGCTTGAACAGACGGCTTGCGCGTACGGTACAAATCCGGAGGTTTTCGCGAATATGGCACACGATATGATGTTGGATGGCTGAATGGCAGCGTGTAGCATATCGAATGGTTGAATGGCTAACCGCACTAAACCTTTGATAAATATTGATATTTAATCAAATAATTATTTGGATATAAGAACATGTAGATTAAAGAAATATACAAATGGATGGAGTAAATCACAATGTCACTCACATTAATTCTTTCCGCTATTGGCACATTCATCGTGACAAACATTGACGACATTTTTGTGCTGATGATCTTTTTCGCACAGATCGAGAAAGCGCGGCACGCACAAGTTGTTCTAGGGCAATATCTGGGGTTCGGATTGCTGGTTGTACTAAGCTTACTGGGGGCTTTCGGCTTTACATTTTTGCCGACCGAGTGGGCCGGTTTTCTTGGGTTGATACCCATTTATCTCGGTATCCGAATGTTCCTCAAAAAAAAGGAAGAAGATGAGGCGGAAGAGGCGCTTGAGAAATTGGGCGATCTAAAGTCACAACCTTCAAAGAACCGTTTGTTGGACCACTAACCGGTAAGGTCGCTGCGATTACCTTTGCCAACGGCGGGGATAACCTGGGCATATACATCCCGTATTTTACGACCCAGGGGAACGCGTCACTTTTATACATCGCGATTATGTTCCTTTTGATGGTCGCGGTATGGTGTTTCCTTGCGTATCGGCTGGCAAGCTTCCCGGCCATTCTAAGGATTCTGCAAAAGTACGGAAGTGTCATTGTTCCACTGGTGTTTATCGCATTAGGTATTTCAATCATGCTGCACGGTGATTCATTTGCATATCTCATGAGGCTGTTTGGGTAACGTTAAGGAAAATCGAAATCACGAACTGGAGGGAAACACAATGGTAGTAGGTGACGCTAGCCAGCACACTCAGTTGTTGGTGATCGGCGGTGGTTCTGGGGGTTATGTTGCAGCTATACGAGCCGCGCAGCTTGGCAAGAAAGTGTTGCTGGTGGAAAAATCGGAACTCGGCGGTGTATGTCTCAATTGCGGCTGTGTGCCGTCCAAAGCGTTGATTTCAGCGGCGCATCGGTATGAACAAATGCTGGAAAGCGGCATATCCGGGTTAAAAGCGACAGGCGTTGAGTTTGATTTTTCACAGATTCAGCAGTGGAAACAGTCGAAAGTGGTGAATCGCCTCAAAACGGGTATCCAATCCTTGCTTAAAAAGCATGAAATCTCGGTCTTCAAAGGAGAGGCGCTTTTCATTAATGATCGGGAAGCTCGTCTCTATAATGAACAAGAATCGCTCCGATACCAATTTGACCACTGTATTGTTGCAGTCGGATCGCGTCCAATTGAATTAAAAGCATTCCCGTATGGGAACCGAATTTTGTCCTCCACCGAGGCACTGAGCCTTACTGAAATCCCTAAACGAATGGTCGTCATCGGCGGCGGCTATATCGGCATCGAACTGGGTCAAATGTACGCTAAGTTCGGCACCAAAGTGACCATTTTGGAAGGTTCACCGTCGATTCTGCCCGGATTCGAGAGTGAAATTAGCCGTATTGTGCGAAAAAATCTTGATTCCCTTGGTGTTACGGTGTACACGAACGCCATGGCTCAATCCGCACAACAGTCGACTGATGAAATCGCGGTTACCTTTACGGTGGATCAGGCAGAACAACAAGTGACGGCCGATTACGTTCTTGTGACAGTAGGACGCCGTCCCAATACCGATGGCGAATTCGGTCTTGACCGTATTGGAGTAAAAATTGGCGACAGGGGACTGGTTGAAGTCGATCAACAAGGGCGAACATCTATTCCTCACATTTATGCGATTGGTGATATCATCCCTGGCCCTGCACTGGCGCATAAAGCCTCATACGAAGGAAAAGTGGTTGCCGAAGCAATAGCTGGCCAGCCAAGCGCCTTCGACTATCAAGCGATTCCGGCGGTTGTGTTTTCCGATCTGGAAATTGCCTCCGTAGGACTTAGCGAACCTGAAGCCAAGGAGAAGGGATACGACATCATGGTTGGCAAGTTTCCGTTTGCGGCAAATGCGCGTGCTCTCTCTTTGAGTGCGTCCGAGGGATTCGTCAAGCTGGTAGGCGATAAGAAAACAGGGCTCATACCTTGGCGGGCAAATCGTAGGCACAAACGCGTCTGATCTGATTCCGGAAATTGCCTTGGCGAGCGAAATGGGAACGACCATCGAAGACCTGGCCCTTACCATCCATGCGCATCCGACACTTGGGGAACTATCAGCTGAAGCTGCAGAGGTGGCTCTCGGCCATCCCTTTGAGGATTTTCCCTTTGACAAAACAATGGCATAGGAATATTATGATAATCAAATAATTGTTAGATTGAGGTGATTTGATGAAGAACCAAGATACATGCGAGATCTTTTGTTATGACGAGCATAAGGTCAATCGGGTTAAGGAAAAGCTAAGCAAAAATGATTTTCAGGATATGGCTCAAATATTTAAGGTGCTTGCGGACCATACGCGGCTAAAGGTTGCCTATGCACTGTGCGATGAGGATGAGTTATGCGTCTGCGATGTGGCCAATATCATCGGCTCCACCATGGCGACGGCTTCCCATCATTTACGGCTGCTACGGAACATGGGGATTGCCAAGTATCGGAAAGAAGGAAAGCTTGTTTTCTATTCATTGGAGGATGAGCAGCTCAAACAAATGATAAGGCTCGCCATTGAGCATCAAAAGGAGGTTGTTGACGTTGAGTAAAGTGGCTGAACCATTAGAGAACAAAAACGTATACCGCGTTGAAGGATTCACATGCGCGAATTGTGCCGGAAAGTTTGAAAATAATGTGAAGCAGCTTCCGGGAGTTCGGGATGCCAAAGTGAATTTTGGTGCTTCTAAAATTGCTGTTTATGGCGATGCCACAATTCAAGAACTGGAGAAAGCCGGTGCGTTTGAAAATCTAAAAGTGACCCCCGTAAAACCGATGCGGGAAGCTAAACAAGAGGTACACAAAGGCACGAAAGAACCATTTTATAAAAAGCACAGCACGTTATTGAATGCAGTCTTAATAATCGTTTTCGGTTATCTTTCTCAATATGTAAATGGAGAAGAAAACCTGATCACTTCTCTGTTATTTGCAGCTTCCATTGTGATCGGGGGATTCTCGCTCTTTAAAGTTGGTTTTCAGAACTTGATGCGATTTGAATTTGATATGAAGACGCTCATGACTGTGGCCATTATCGGAGCTGCGATTATTGGGGAATGGGCGGAAGGTGCGATAGTTGTTATTCTCTTTGCAATCAGTGAAGCGTTAGAACGATTCTCCATGGACCGGGCAAGACAATCCATTCGTTCGTTAATGGACATCGCACCAAAAGAAGCACTTGTTAGACGAAATGGGCAAGAAATGATGGTCAATGTCGATGACATCACCGTTGGCGATATCATGATTGTCAAACCCGGTCAAAAGATTGCCATGGACGGTGTGGTTGTCAGTGGCAACTCTGCCGTCAATCAGGCAGCGATTACCGGTGAGTCCGTTCCCGTTGGCAAAACGATTGATGATGACGTTTTTGCCGGAACTTTAAATGAAGAAGGCTTGCTTGAAGTCAAAGTAACTAAGCTGGTCGATGATACGACCATTGCAAAGATTATTCACTTGGTTGAGGAAGCTCAGGGAGAACGTGCCCCATCGCAAGCGTTTGTCGATAAGTTTGCTAAATACTACACACCGATCATTATGGTGGTTGCCGCTTTAGTTGCGGTTATTCCTCCGCTTTTCTTTGATGGCAGTTGGGCCACCTGGGTTTATCAAGGATTATCTGTTCTTGTTGTTGGTTGTCCTTGTGCACTCGTTATTTCCACGCCGATTTCCATTGTGTCAGCGATCGGAAATGCAGCAAAAAATGGCGTTCTTGTGAAAGGCGGTATTTACCTCGAAGAAATGGGTGCCTTAAAGGCCATTGCATTTGATAAAACCGGTACGCTCACAAAAGGGGTACCGGTTGTAACGGATTTCAACGTGTTTAGCAAGAAGACAAATGAAACCGAGTTGTTGTCGATCATCACAGCTTTAGAGTATCGTTCCCAACATCCGCTTGCTTCGGCCATCATGAGAAAAGCAGAAGAAGCGAATATTTCTTATTCTGACGTCATGGTTGCTGATTTTTCTTCCATCACCGGTAAAGGAATTAAGGGTACGGTAAACGGAACAAGCTATTATATTGGTAATCCCAAACTCTTTAAAGAATTAGCTACTGCTCATTTTAGTAACGAACAAGAGCAACTGGTTACCACACTGCAAAACAAAGGCAAAACGGCTATGGTCGTCGGAACGGACAAAGAAATTCTCGCGGTTATTGCGGTAGCCGATGAAGTGCGTGAATCCAGTAAGGAAATCATTCAAAAGTTACATCAACTTGGCATCAAAAAAACCATTATGCTCACCGGTGATAACAAGGGTACTGCAAATGCGATCGCCGGACATGTTGGCGTATCGGATGTTCAGGCTGAACTGATGCCGCAGGATAAATTAGACTTTATT
This sequence comes from Paenibacillus sp. F024, assembly GCF_057814255.1. Taxonomy (NCBI): domain Bacteria; kingdom Bacillati; phylum Bacillota; class Bacilli; order Caryophanales; family Paenibacillaceae; genus Paenibacillus; species Paenibacillus sp. F024. The sequence continues at coordinate 1,560 of NZ_JBVASZ010000032.1, read as the reverse complement.
AAACAGTTGAGAGCCGATTACGGCAACGTAGCCATGGTTGGCGATGGTGTCAATGATGCGCCTGCACTAGCGGCTTCTACAGTTGGGATCGCCATGGGTGGAGCCGGTACAGATACCGCACTGGAAACGGCAGACGTTGCTTTAATGGGGGACGATCTAAGAAAACTTCCATTCGCGATAAAACTAAGCCGCAAAGCTTTAAATATCATCAAGCAAAACATCACCTTTGCACTTGCTATTAAATTGATTGCTTTACTGCTCGTCATCCCGGGTTGGTTAACGCTTTGGATTGCCATCCTTTCCGATATGGGGGCAACGCTCCTGGTTGCGTTAAACGGTCTACGACTAATGAGAGTCAAAGAATAAAGGAAAAGGCTAGAACATTCATGTTGAGTTAGGGGTGATACCCCTGACTCTTTACTTTGAAAGGAAGTGTGTTGTGCTTCGTTACTATGTTGTGGCCATTATCGCCTTTGCCGTTGATCAATTGATCAAATGGAGTGTTGCGACTTATATGGATATCGGTCAAAAGATACCGCTGATTCCGGGTTTTATCCAACTGACATCCATTCGAAATCGGGGTGCCGCGTTTGGTATCTTGCAAAACCAGCGGCTGTTTTTTATCTTGGTGACTGCCATCGTGCTTATTGGTATTATCATCTACTTGCGCAAAATCTATCGCGGGAAAAAATTCCTCGCTTATGCATTAGTGCTGATTTTTGGAGGGGCATTGGGTAATTTTGTAGATCGCTCTCTGCATGGCGAAGTCGTGGACATGCTTGAGTTAACATTTATCAATTATCCGGTATTTAACATGGCGGATGTCTTCATCACGACAGGGGTTATTATGGTCATGATTGACACGCTCCGGGCATCCAGAGCGGATAAGGCATCGAGTCAGAGCTTGCAGGAGTAGATCGGGGTGGTTGTGCTGAATTGGGGCAGTTTGCTTTATGTATTTCTGACGGCGGCCGCCAATGTGATCGGCGGTCTCGTTTTTGTGTTAAAACGTGATTGGTCGCGTAGCGGTCTGAATGCTTTGATGGCTTTAAGCGCAAGACTTTTGATCGCTATCGCCATTTTGGATTTTATTCCGGAATCTTTGGAGCATGATTCCTCAAGCCCGATTTTCATCCTGATCGGTGTACTGGCGATTTACTTTTTCCAGCAATATGTCGCCGGTCATTTTCACTTCGGCGAGGAAACGCATGCTTCACAGCACGAAAAAAGTACGGCAGTCGGCGCGATGACCGGTATGCTCATCCACACATTTTTTGACGGGTTGTCGATCGCAGCCAGTTTTGAGGTCGATTTTCGTTTGGGAATTACGGTCTTTATTGCCGTGCTTCTTCACAAAATACCAGACGGACTCACGATTTCATCCATTATTTTTATTCGTAAGCGTCAAACCCAGCAAACCTGTTCATAGGAAGCAAAGCCTGTCACAATGAATCCATCATACCTGGAGAGGATGGACTTATGATGGAAGAGACGTTGCAGGAAATATGGACGAAGCGCATTGCGGCCTATCAGGAAAGCGGGCAAACGATGAAGACCTGG
>NZ_JBVASZ010000031.1:0-43024 GCF_057814255.1 Paenibacillus sp. F024 | reverse complement strand
CGAAAGGGCTGAGAAGTTTGCTTTCTCGTTATTTAGAGCTTTGTTAACCTTTTGGAACCGCCGTATGCGGACCCGCATGTACGGTGGTGTGAGAGGTCGGGGGCTAGGCGCCCCCTCCTACTCGATTATAGGGAGAGAACCCCAGAGGTTTCCTTGGGACATATTTTCCGTATTTGAGTTTAATCTCTCCTAGGGTATATTCCAGGAAAGATTAAACTATATATTTCCAATTCGTTTATTGCGGTTGGTAAACGGCCACGTTGTTCTTACCTGCTTTTTTCACTTCATACATGGCTTTATCGGCATTTTTAATCAGAGTGTTCAGGTTCTCTCCATCCTCCGGGTAAAAGCTGATCCCAATACTTGTGGTTATTCTCATGTTGCGGTTGTTTATTTCAAAAGGCTTAGAGAACTCTTCTTGAATGTTCTTTGCTATGATCTCGACCGCATGACGGTCCTGATAGTCACAGAGCAGCATTAGAAACTCATCCCCGCCTAACCTGGCCAATACGTCCTTTTTCCCTTTATATTTATGGATGGTTTGGGCTGCTTGTTTAAGCAGCTCATCGCCGACATCATGACCGTAAGTGTCATTGATTTCTTTGAAATTATCCATATCCACAAACAAAATGGCTAATGAGGATTTTTGGGCGAGCATGACTTCATTGTAATATTCCTGTAAGTAAGTTCGGTTGTAAATAAGGGTCAAGCTATCAATAAAAGCTTTATTCTCCAGATCGATAACATAACTTAAGAAAGAGGCCATAGTCTCTAATAAGGAAATTTCGTCTTTATTATAGGGATACCGCTCTCTGTCCATGACGCAAATCGTGCCGCAGCAGCGGCCATCTTTTAAAATGATAGGCACCCCGACAAACCATGTGGATCCAAGATTTCCCGTTATCGGCATGCATCTGGTCTTTGCATCTGTTTGCGTATCATCGATGACTAAGGGAGCTTGATGATTCACAACCAGGCTGCAGTAGGTTTGTTCAAAAGGTAAAGATATCCCCTCTTGAATGATAGATTCTTCCCGATTAAATGCTTTAACAATAGAATTGCTGATTTCATCGTTCAAAGCAACAAAAAAAGTATTCACCTTAATAAAACGGCTAAGTACTTCCAGGATATGGGTTGCAGCTTCCATTAAAGATTTAGAACCGTATCTTGTCTGAAGAAGGCTGTCGTTCATGTTAGGATCACCACTTTATTGGAATGTGATAGGAGATGAAGGAAGGTAAAAAAGAGTAATTCAATGCAATCTGGTGGGGAAAAAACGTTGTGAGCTTATTTTAACATGTTAACATAACATAACTCCAGAAAATATTTTTATTTTTTTCAACAATTTTAGCACTTGTCGATAGGTCTATTTTATCAATTACAAAATTATAATTAGATACATGGACCTATATATTCCTTTTTCTGACTCAGGATTGAAGATGACCGAGCAGGCAAAAGGAATTAAAATGAATGACTTGTCCTCGGCAACGGTGTGTAGTAAAATACGTTTTAGTTCAATTGTTAACCATTCATAATTAAATTAGGTTAACAATTAGAGACTTACGTATAGAGGTATAATCGATGAATAAAGGATTGTTTGTAACCGGTACGGATACGGATGTAGGTAAAACATGGGTGACAGGCGCACTTGCTGCAGCTATTAACCGTAGACTGGCAAGTAAGGAGTGTAATCAAACTCTTCGTCTGTGGAAGCCAGTGCAGTCCGGAGTTCGAATGGGTGAAGCCCAAGCGGATAGTTATCGTCTTGTACAAGGCAGCGGCCTTCCGCAACGTGAATCGGATACGGCAACGATCACGCTTGAGGCGCCGCTGGCTCCCTGGATGGCGGCAAATCGGGAGGGCAAGACGCTCGACTGGGAAGCTCTGATTCGGGAGGGACAGCAAAGGCTTCAAGCTGATGGTCCGCTTCTGGTGGAGGGGGCCGGCGGATTGATCGTGCCCTTGACCGAGCGGTGTCTGGTTGCTGATTTAGCTGCCGCTATGAGCCTGCCTTTGCTGATTGTTGCCCGACCTAAGCTGGGAACAGTGAACCATACGCTGCTGACTGTAGCGTACGCAAGGCAGAGAGGACTGCAGGTAGCCGGCGTCATTATGAACGGCTATGAGGATGAGCACGATCCAAGCTTGGCGGAAAACCGGCGCATGATCGAAACCTTTGGTCAAGTTCGCGTATGGGGCATGCTGCCTTGGAACGGAGAAAGTCCGCAAACCGATGCGGCCTGGTCAGCCTGGCGTGAGCTTTGGGTGGAGACGATCGAGCGGCGGATCGATATGCAGGCGGTTATGGCATATTTTTAAGGGACAAAAAAGTTTATTTATGCGGGAGGACCATTCGGATGTTGACAATGCAGACTAATTGGAACGAGCTGGCGGATAAATCCATTCGCGGCGAATTGCTGACTTTGGAGGAGAGCTTATCGGTGCTTGAAGCCGATGACGATGAAGTGCTTTCCATTATGCAAGCGGCCTTTAAAGTGAGAAAGCATTACTACGGGAAAAAGGTGAAGCTAAACCTGATCATCAATGCAAAAAGCGGACTTTGCCCGGAGGACTGCGGTTATTGCTCGCAATCGATCGTATCGAAAGCGGCGATTCAAAAGTACCCGCTGCTGGAGAAGGAAACGCTGGTAGACGGCGCACGCAAAGCGATGGAGCTCAAGGTGGGAACGTATTGTATTGTGGCCAGCGGCCGCGGTCCGTCGAACAAAGAGCTGGATCAGGTTGTGGAGGCCGTCAAAGAGATTAAGTCGACGATGCCGATGAAGATTTGCGCCTGCCTGGGGATTCTGAGCGAGGAGCAGGCTGCAAAGCTGAAAGATGCCGGCGTAGACCGGTATAACCATAATTTGAATACGAGCAAGCAAAATTTCTCCAATATAACAACAACACATACATATGACGACCGGGTAGAGACGGTAGAAAAAGCAAAAGCAGCAGGAATGTCCCCTTGTTCGGGCTGTATTATCGGCATGGGTGAGACGAATGAGGAGATCGTAGAGATGGCTTATGCTTTACGGGAGCTGGATGCGGATTCGATTCCGGTCAATTTCCTGAACGCGATTCCGGGAACGCCGCTGGAGAACAACAGCGAGCTGAATCCGCGCAAATGTCTGAAGGTTCTGGCTTTGATGAGGTTCATTAATCCGTCCAAAGAGGTTCGGGTAGCCGGAGGACGCGAGGTGAACCTGAGGTCACTACAGGCGTTGGGATTATATGCGGCCAATTCCGTATTTGTCGGCGATTATTTGACTACGGAAGGTCAAGAGGCGACCGCCGACCACAAAATGATCGAGGATCTTGGCTTCGAGATCGAGCTGTGCGCTCTATAAGGTGATGCTTGGAGATGAAAAAACCGGTTTGGCAGTGGATGCATACGGAGCTGGAATCGCTGAAGGAACGGGCCCAGTTCCGTTCTTTAGTGGAATCGGAGCTGCAGGAGCAAGGCTGGCTGCTGCGGGATGGACGCAGGATGCTGAATCTGGCCTCGAACGATTATTTGGGGCTGCAGCAGCAAAGCGGAGTCGCCGATGCGCGGATGGGGGCTGCCGCTTCGCGATTGATTGTGGGCAACGATCCGGTGTATCGGCAGTTTGAAGAGGAGTTTGCCCAATTTAAAGGGACGGAAAGCTGTCTGCTGTTCAGCAGCGGGTATATGGCTAATGTCGGAGTCATTCCGGCTTTAATGGGACGACATGACGTCGTGTTCAGCGATCGGTTGAATCATGCAAGCATTATCGATGGCATTGTGCTCAGCCGCGCGGAGCAGGTCCGGTACCGCCATCGGGATCTGGATCATCTGGAAGCGCTGCTGCGTAAAACGGAAGCAGGCGGTAAAAAATTGATCGTTACCGATTCGATCTTCAGTATGGATGGCAGTATAGCTCCGTTACGCGAGCTGGTGGAGCTCAAGGATCGCTACGGGGCCATGCTGATGGTTGACGAAGCACACAGCGGCGGACTGTACGGAGAGCAGGGACAAGGGCTGGTGCATGAGCTTGGGCTAACCGATCGGGTGGAAATCCAAATGGGCACGTTCAGCAAAGCCTACGGCGGCTATGGTGCTTATATTGCGGGGGATGAGGTGCTCAAGCACTATCTTGTCAACAAGGCCCGCAGCTTTATCTATACGACGGCGCTGCCGCCAGCCGTCATTGAATCGGTAAGGCGCAGCTGGCTTCAGGCGCGGGAGGAGGGCTGGCGGCGCCGGGAGCTCTCGCGAAAGTCCGCCTGGTTACGTGAGGAGCTGAGGAAGCGCGGGTTTGATACGGGCGAAAGCGAATCCCACATTGTGCCGCTGCTGTTGGGCAGCAATGAACGGACGGTGCGGTTTAGCGAAAAGCTGCAGCAGGCAGGGATTGCCGCGGTAGCGATTCGTCCTCCTACGGTGCCGGAGGGAACGGCCAGAATACGTTTTTCGCTGATGGCTATCCATCGGGACGAGGATCTGCAGTGGGCGGTCGAGCAAATGGACAATGCAGCACGAGAATTAGGTTAGGCTCGGGGCTTGTCTTTGTGAACACGTTGGTAGGGAAGTCGGTGGGGCAAATGTCAGACGCAATAAGACGAATATTATGGATTCATGGCTGGGGCATGTCCGCAAAGCTCTGGGAGCCATCCGTTACACAACAATGCACAGGGCTGGGGATGGAGCCTCATTTTTTTTCGTATGCCGAAGGTCATTCGATCGAAGCGTTCCAAGAAGCCTTGGACCGGGTGCTCCGGGACGTAAAGCCTGAAGTGATAGTAGGCTGGTCTATGGGCGGTATACTAGCGGTAGACAGGCTATCGAAGCTGCCTGGCCAGAGCAAAGACGGGCCTGGAACGGCACTGGGGGCGCTGGGGATCAAGCGGCTTATTGTGGTCGGATCAACTCTGCGTTTTGTCAGTGGCGACCGGAAGATGGGCTGGCCAAGACGGATTGTAGAGCGAATGCTCGACAAGCTGGAAACGGATCGCAATCTTGTACTAAGCCAGTTCGCGGATGCGATGATATCTGCACAAGAACGGGCTGAAGGAAAGGGCATGACGGCAGGCGAACCCGATTTCTCATTGGAAGGTCTCAAGGCCGGCCTGCGGTATTTAATCGAGTCTGATGTGACCGAGGCATGGTCTAATCTCCTGGTTCCGGAGTTCACATCGGCAGGAGGCCGGATTCTGTGGATTCATGGAAGCGAGGATGGCATCTGTCCGGTGGAGGCGATGCCGGAAGAAATGGAAGGCGTGCGGCGCGTGGTTCTTAAGGGCGCGGGCCATGCTCCATTCATGACACAGCAGACGGCTTTTTACGAACAGCTGAGGGGTTTTCTTGATGACGACAAGGATTGATAAAAGCAAGGTAAGGCGGCACTTTGACCGTCATGCCGGAAGCTATGATCAGTATGCGGTAGTGCAGCGGACAATGTCGGATCGCCTGCTGGAGCTGGTTTTGCAGCGAAAAGCACCGCAGGATATAAGCCGCATTATCGAGATCGGCTGCGGTACGGGACTGCTTACTTACAAGCTGCTTGAGGCTTATCCCGAAGCGAACGTACTGGCGATCGATTTGTCTCCCCAGATGGTAGAGCGCACGCGGCAGCGCTGCGGCGGCGCTGCCGCCGGTCGGCTCCAAACGCTGGTTGGTGATGCGGAGGAGCTGGGGGGCGATATCAGCCAAGAGGCAGCGGAGTACGGACAGGCTGATTTGATCATATCAAGCGCCACGTTTCAATGGTTTGACGAGCCGGAACGAACCATGAAGGCTTGGCTTGAACGGCTCAGTCCAAGAGGAGCGCTTGCGTTCTCCACATTCGGTCCGCAGACCTTTATCGAACTGCATGAAGCCTTCAGAGCGGCAGAACGGGAGCTCGGGCTTCCGGAAATGTCCCATGGACAGGACTTCCTAAGTCTAAAAGAGTGGGAACAACTGTTGTTCCAAAATGCCGACGGGCTGCAGACCGGCTTTGCCTTTACCGGACTGGAGAATATGGATGTACAGACCTTCGGGGATGTCAGAAGCTTTTTGTACAGTGTGAAGCGGGTAGGGGCAGGCAACGCCAATTCGGATTCTTCAGAGACGCAGCGGGCAGGACGGCGGCTTTTTGCAGAGATGGAAAAAAAGTATATGGAGCGTTGTGCAAAGAGCAAAGATGGGATTCCTGCGACATATCATTTGCTTTACGGCCTTTTCGGTGCTGAATAATACAGTGCCGGGAAGGCTTCTTTTTGTACCCATAGTATAGCGATTTGCGGCTAATTGCCTTATAATAATTAGGTCAGGCAATCTGCTGACGTACAAAACCGGATGAGCTTAAAACGTTTAAATGGGGTGTGGAGATGCATTTGTTTGATTTAACCGGAAAGGTAGCCATTGTCACCGGAGGTGCGGTCGGTCTTGGCGGAGGGATTTCCTTGGGGCTGGCCAATGCGGGGGCCGATGTTGTAATCGTTACCAGTAACGACCGGACGCGCGAGATTGAGCAGCAAATCCAGGCTATGGGCCGAAAGACGCATACGATTGTTGCGAATCTGATGGATGATAGCGCGCTCAAACGTATCGTGGACGAGACGCTGTCCGTTTTCGGTAAAATCGACATTTTGGTCAATAACTCAGGCATTATTCGCCGGACGCCAGCTGCAGACCATGCAGCTCAGGACTGGCATGACGTGTTGAATCTGAATTTGAACTCGGCTTTTTTTCTGTCGCAGCTTGTAGGCCGCGAAATGATCAAGCAGGGATCGGGTAAAATCATCAATATCGCTTCGATGCTATCTTTTCAAGGCGGCATTAATGTTCCGGGATACACCGCTTCCAAGCATGCAATTGCGGGCGTAACGAAAGCGCTTGCTAACGAATGGGCCGGTAAAGGCATTCAAGTGAATGCGATTGCACCGGGCTATATGTCTACGGACAACACGGCGGCGCTTCGTGCCGATGAGGAGCGCAGCTCGCAAATCTTGGGACGCATTCCGGCAGGGCGTTGGGGTTTGCCGGAAGATCTGCAAGGCCCTGTTGTGTTCTTGGCTTCGCAAGCTTCCAACTATATGAGCGGTCACGTGTTATGCGTAGACGGAGGGTGGATGACAAGATAATGACGACGAGCAGACAACCAGAAGCTTTGCAGATGTTTCAACCTGAAGTCATTACGTTTGGTGAGTCGATGGCGCTGATGATTCCGGAGAACCCCAAAGGAATTGAATATGCACAGCAATTTCAAGGGATGTTCGGCGGAGCGGAAGGGAATCTGGCCATCGGCATCTCCCGGTTAGGCCACCGGGCCGGCTGGTTCAGCCGACTGGGGAAGGACCCGTTCGGACGGATGATCTTGAAGCGAATCCGCGGTGAAGGCGTGGACGTTTCCCGTGCTGAGCTGACTCCGGAAGCGCCGACCGGCTTGATGCTGCGTGAAGACGTATCCGGCAAGCCTTCGGTGTACTATTACCGTAAAGGCTCCGCGGCCAGCACCTTGGGTCCGGAGCACCTGGATGAAGAATACATTAAGCAGGCGAAATATCTGCACGTTACAGGGATTACGCCGGCGCTTAGCTCAAGCTGCCGCGAAGCTGTCAAGGAAGCGATCCGAATGGCGCGTAAGCATGGGGTTAAGGTATGTTTTGATCCGAACCTTCGGCTCAAGCTCTGGCCGCTGGATGAAGCGCGCGAGGTTCTGCTGGAGCTTGCGAAGGATGCGGATTACTTCCTCCCGGGATTGGACGAGCTCAAGCTGCTCTACCAAACGGAGAGCTTCGAGGAAATCGTCGATCATCTCAGCAAGCTGCGTGCGATTTCTATCATCAAAGGCGGCAATGACGAAACGTTCATTGTCGAACAAGGACAAGTCAGTTCGGTGCCGTATTTCAAAGCTGAGCGAGTGGTGGACACGGTGGGTGCGGGAGACGGCTTTTGCGCCGGTTTCATCGTCGGCTTGCTTAAGAATTACAGCTTGACCGAAGCGGTCCGTCTCGGCAATCTCATCGGCTGTATGATCGTACAGATGGAGGGCGACTGGGAAGGGGCTCCGACTTGGGAGCAGGTTGAAGCATTCTTAAACAATGAGAAGCATGTGGAGCGGTAGAAAGAAAGGGCGGATGAGGGCAGGATGAAGAAAATCAAGCTGATGCAGCAATTGGTGAATGAAGGCGTTGTCGCGGTGTTGCGTGGCGATACGCCTGACGAAGTGGTTGAAATGGCGGAGCAGGCTATCGAAGGCGGCATTAAGGTTATTGAAGTGACGATGACGGTGCCGTTCGCATTACAAGCGATTGAAAAGCTTTCGAAGAAGTATTCCAGCACGGCGCAGGATCCGGGCAAATACGCCATCATCGGCGTAGGTACGGTGCTGGATCCGGAAACCGCTAGGGCAGCTATTCTGAGCGGCTCCGAATTCGTTGTAGGGCCTTCGCTGAATCCGGACACGGTCACGCTTTGCAACCGTTACCGTGTGCCTATTATGCCTGGCGTGATGACGATCCAAGAGATTCAACGGGCGTTGGAGCTGGGAGTGGACGTAGTAAAGCTGTTCCCGGGTAATCTGTATTCGCCTTCCATGATCAAAGCGATTAAAGGACCGCTGCCGCAGGCTAATGTCATGCCGACAGGCGGCGTATCGTTAAGCAATCTGGGCGAATGGATCAAAGCCGGCGCTGTTGCGGTCGGAATCGGCTCCGATTTGACGACGGATGCCGTAAAAACCGGAGACTACAGTCTGGTAGCCAAAAAAGCGGCGCAGTATATCGAAGCTTACCGCACGGCCAAAGGTTGAACGAAAAGCTAAGCAGGCCCTTTTTCTTTCATGCCGGGAGCATGGGAAGCGAAGGGCCTGTTTTTTAATAGTAAGGGATATCAATGATTAATGATAATGAACATTAAGCTATAAAACTGTGCCAGGTAAGGTTGCAGATCGAAATTGGCAAAAAAAGAACATTTGTTCCCCGTGAAACGCAGGAAGCGTTGATTCAAAGACAAACCCCCAGAGCTGATTATAGCCCTGGGGGTTATTAGGTCATTTTATATTATTCCGTAGCAACCGACTGATCGGCTTGCAGTCCAACTGGAGCGATGCGTACGAAGTTTGCCTGCAGGTTGTTCAGCAGGTTTTCGACTTTTGCAGCGGCTTCCGGTTGGCCGGATGCGGCAAGCGCATCGCGGTAGGCGCCGAGCAGCTCGTTAAGATCCTTGATGCTTTGAGGACCTACAGGTTCGATTTTTACCTTCGCACCTTTGGCAATACGGCGTTCAATTGCCGCTTGATCCAGTCCCATTTCAGGAACAAGACGCTGGTAGATCACACCGCCGGTCATCCCTGCGCAGATCCATGGACCCGGATCGCCCATAACAACGGCACGGCCGTTGGTCATATACTCAAACGCGAAGCCTTTGAGGTTCGCACGGGCTGCCAGACCGCCCAGCTCATCGCGGAGCGGGGAAGTGATTTCGCCGCCGAACACCACATCAGCGCCGGAGAAACGGATGCATGCGCGGGTATCGGCATTGCCTTGAATCAGGAACAAGCCCTTCTGTGCGCCGTAGCCGAACGATTTACCTACGGAGCCGTTAATGAACTGCTTGTGCTTGCTTGGTGCTTTCAGGATGGAGACATTACCGCCGAGCGACATTTTGCCGACGCCGTCTTCTGCGCCGCCGTGAACCGTGATGTCTACGCCGCGGGCGTTAAAGGCAGCGAGTCCGTTACCCGGTACGGAACCGTCGGTCATCGTAATGTTGACCGGAGGAAGCTCGTCATAGCTGCCGTCAAAGCGGTCTCTTACCCGATGGCTAGCATAGCGGCTGCCCAAGATACGGGATTCCGCGTCTACTTTGCTCCACGTGCGTTCTACCGGAGCTTTGAACGATACGGCATCCGGGAAGAACTCTTGGCCTTCCGCACCGGCTGCGATACGGATATCCGAGGATACCGCGGCAGCGACCTCAAGCTCGGCATCTTTGGCCGCAGCGAAGGAAATCGGAGCCGGACGAAGCAGATCGGAGAGATCGATGCGCTCCAGATAGCCGGTTTGCTGCAGCAGGTCGGAACGTCCTACCAGCTCTTGTGCGTCCTTGAAGCCCAGCTGAGCGACGACTTCTCGGATCTCTTCACCTATGCCGCTGAACAAGCGGACAAGCGATTCAACAGCCGTATCGTACACACGAGGTACGAAGCGGCGCAGGCCTTTCTCTTCAGCCTCTTCCATCGAGTCGATTTGCGTTGCGATACCTACGTGGCAGGTATCCAAGTGACAGCCGCGGCAGGTCGTACAACCGATCGATTGCATGGCGATGGAACCGAAGCCGACGCGGTTTGCACCAAGCATAAACATTTTGACGACGTCCGCACCGGACTTCATACCGCCGTCGGACCAAAGCTCAACCTTATGACGCAGACCGGCGTCGATCAGCGCGAGGTGAGCGAGCTTCGTACCGATTTCCGTCGGAAGTCCGACATGCGTGATGGAGTGGATCCGCGCCGCACCTGTACCGCCGTCAAAGCCGGAAAGCGTAATGACGTCCGCACCTGCCTTGGCAACACCGACGGCAATCGTGCCGATACCCGGAACTACCGGAATTTTGACGATGATTTGCGCTTTACGTCCGCTGGCTTCTTTAAGCTCGGAAATAATTTGCGCCAAGTCCTCGATCGAATAAATGTCATGGTTGTTCGATGGCGAGATCAGATCGGAACCGATGGTCGCATTCCGTGCAGCCGCGATTTTAGCCGTAACTTTCGAGCCTGGCAAGTGACCGCCTTCGCCCGGCTTTGCGCCTTGACCGATCTTGATCTCAAGGAATGCTACGGCGTTGGCCAGCTCCACGTTTACGCCGAAACGTCCGGAAGCTACTTGTGCGCCGCGAGTCCGCTTATAGCGGCCGAGCATGTCTTTGATCTCTCCGCCTTCGCCGTTCATCGTAACCATGTTCAAGCGTTCACCGGCCTCTGCATAAGCACGGAATGCCGTTTCGTTCTGCGAGCCGAAAGACATGGAAGAAATCAGCATAGGCAGGTCGTGGCCGCCGATACCGATATTTACTTGTGAAGGATCGAGGGGCTTGCGACCTTCAGCGTGGGATTTCTCAAAGTTGAAATCGGCCACGTGACGGATCGAAATCGGATTTTTCTTTTCCTCTTCGCGCAGCTTGTCGCGGTAATCCGTATAAGGAGCCGCTCCGGAAGCCGCATCGCCGAGGGCCTTCCACATCCGTTGGAAGAAGCGGAAGTTCTTCGCCGCTTTGGCCTTCGGATTCGTATAGTCGTTATAACGGGCTTCTGCATCCGTTTCGAGCTCGGCAAAGCCGGTACCCGCGTTGTCGCTGCCCAAGTAATTGACGATATCCAGCACTTCAGCCAGCTCCGGCTTCAATCCAATGGAGGAGAAGAAGCGGGTGTAGCCGCGAAGCTCATGTGTACCGATGGTGGAGATGACTTTCTCCAAGCCTTTCATCAAAGCCGTGAACACCTTGCGTGCAGCCGGTGCGCCGTCTTTGGACGAAGCCGTTGCAAACATGAGGTATGGAGACAGCACATCCGCGCCCAAGCCACAGGCTACTGCGATGTCATGCAGGTTGCGGATCGAAGCGCTGCGCAATACCAGTGTCGTTTGGCGGCGCAGGTTATTGCCGTGACCGAGCTTTTCGGCTCTCAAGGCAATATCCACTTTGGATACCGCAAGATGCGGATCCATCCACAGGCGGTCGTTCTGATGCGCCTGACTGTCATCGAGTACCAACAGCATGGCTCCGTTACGAACCGCTTGTACAGCGTCGGCAGCAAGTTTGTCGAGTGCTTCTTGAAGCGATGTTCCGCGAGCGAACGTTGTGGAAAGCGTCGCTACGGCATCGCCGCTATGAGCGCCAAACAATGCCAGGAGCTGTTCGAAGCTCGGCTGCTTCAGCTCAGCTAAAGAGTCCGTACCGTTGCTTCCTTCCAGTACAACCGGATAAAGCAGTTCGACGCGAAGACGATGGTCCGGCTGGCCGTACAGGGCCGGGCGTGGACCTACTACGATACGGGTGGAGAAATGCTCCATTTCGCGGTCGCGGTCGATCGCCGGATTCGTAACGACAGCAACGCTCTCTTTAATGAAGTCCGGGATGTTCACACGTTCCGGGTTCAAAGCGGCGTGCGGGCTGTCGTGACCGAGGGAACGGATCGGCTCTGCACCGGTTTGTGCCGTCGTCTCAATCATCTGGATGCCGTCGCGGTCCCAGCCGAAGGAGCTGTAGAGCGCGTCAGTCGGTGTAATGTCCGCCGAAGGAGCGGCTTCAACCGACGGTAATTCATTATTCAAATGCTTGCGCAGGCCTTCAAAGCCGATACGGGCTTGGGCGCGGCTCAGCACGGTATTTTGAACTTGATGGTAAGGAATAACCTGTACATGCTCTCCCGATGTCAGAACGACACCGATTTTCTCGCCCGGAGCGATCGGCTTAGGATCCGCCACCATCTCGCCTACCGTGATCACGCCTTGCTCGGAGGAGAAATAAAGAGAGGTTTCGCTCTCTACCATCCATACCGGACGAAGACCAAGGGCATCTACGCTGAAAATACATTCATTGCCGTAGCGGGATACGATCCCGGCCGGACCTTGGGCATAATGGCCCCAAGTTTGGCGATAGTATACATAGAGATCCTGAAGCTCAGGACGGTACAGCTTCATTTCGTTGAGAATCGGCGGGAAGACGACTTCCATCGCTTCGAACAGGCTAAGCCCAAAACGGTGGATGAACGTTTCGATCGTCCGGTTCATATCCTGAGAGTCGCTTCCGCCGTCTACGAGCGGTACGCCAACCATGTCGGCTTCCAGGCGCAATTTCTTTACCGTATTGATCTCGCCGTTGTGACCGAGCAAGGAAAACGGTTGGACACGGAAAAAGCTTGATTGTGTATTCGTGGAGTAACGGTTATGGCCGATCGTCACCTGAGCCGCAAACAGAGGGTCACGCGTATCGTTAAAGTATTTAGGCAAAATGCTTGCCGCACCCATAACCTTGTAAGCTGCCGTTACATTGCTCAACGTAGCCACATGTACAGTATATTTGGCTTCAATGGCGACATGAAGCTCAAACAAATGGTCGGCTACTTTTGCTTCCTGCTTGTCGCACAGACCTGCGATTTGCCAGAAGGTAGGCTCGTCGTTGCGGCCGTTCGGGCCAAGCACGCTGCTGTCGACCTGGTTTTCTTGCTCAAGAAGAATGCTGACTTCAAACTGGGAGAATAATTCCCGGATTCCCTTTTGCATGTCGGCAACGGAAATATCCAGCTTGCGGGGAACAAAAATATGGGCAACGGAAAAACGCTCATCGTATGCGAGCTTGCCGTCCAGTCCGGCATCCGTCAGTTTTTTCTCCCACAGCGCTCTGGGAATATCGGTCAAAATGCCGCAGCCGTCTCCTTCGCCATTAATAAAACCTGAACGATGCTCCATTTTTACAAGGGCATCGATCGTTTTTTGGATGTTATCGCGGGAAGGGAAACCATCTTTTTCTACAATACAAATGATGCCGCAGCTATCATGTTCGGTGGCCAACAGATTCTGAAAGCGGCCTTCATTACGCATTACTTCATTCATTCTCGTGGTCAGCAGGCTGACCGTCACCTCCCTGGTAGTTAAAAGTGCGATTCGTTCAGAGATCAAGGCTTTGCTCATGTCGCTGTAAGAAAGCGGTCAAAGCCAACGGAGATAACGCGTTGAATAAAAATGCATTTATTCTGCATAATCGACTACGCCGGCGGGTTCTCGTTTCTTTGGAAGATATGCCTAATAGGGCAATAATAAAAAAATAAATGTGCCCACGTCATTCTATTGAGCGCATATCTTCATAGCTATCATGACTAAAACCTTACATTTAGCCGATAGTATTAAGTTTCAAAAGTATTTATAGAATAACACGAAATTGTCTTTGATACAATAGAACATTCAGGCTGTTAACCGTTTGTAAGCGCTCTCTATTTTGCATAAATGGTGAATAAAGGCAGTTTTAAGGCGTTGTTATGCGGAAAACAAAAAACGAACGAACTATTACCGTAAGTCGATAATAGTTCGTGATTCGGGTGATAAAGGGAATTTATTGTCATGTGGCCATCGGTTAAACCATGCGTGTAAAGGCCCGTTCAGCGGCCTCGATAGTATAAGCGATATCGGCCTCCGTATGTGCCGTAGTCGTAAACCATGCTTCATATTTGGACGGAGCCAGGCAGATGCCTTCTTCCAGCATGTGCCGGAAGAACTGCGCGAACCTTTCGCTGTCCGTATCCTGCGCTTCCTCGTAATTGGTAACCGGATGGCTGCAAAAGTGCGTCGATAAAGCGCCGCAAATGCGATTGACGGTAAGCGCGATGCCGTGCTTGCCGGCGGCGGCCGTCAGACCGGCCTCAAGCGCCGCGCCGAGCTTGTCCAGCCGGGCGTATGTGCCCGGCTCCTGCAGCGCCTGCAGGCATGCGATGCCTGCGGAGATCGACGCAGGGTTGCCTGCCATGGTACCGGCTTGATAAGCCGGTCCGAGGGGAGCCACCTGCGACATGATTTCTTGACGGCCTCCGTAGGCTCCGATCGGCAGACCGCCGCCGATGATTTTGCCCAGGGCTGTCAGGTCGGGTTCGATGGCCGCGAAGTCCGTTCCCGCAGGCAGGCCCTCGAAGGTTTGCGCCGATCCGTAGTGGAACCGGAAAGCCGTAATTACCTCGTCGTAGATGACGAGGGAGCCGTTGCGGCGGGCGGCGGAACAAAGTCCCTCGAGGAAGCCCGGCTTGGGCATCACCATGCCGAAGTTGCCTACGATGGGCTCGACCATGACTGCGGCTACGTCCTCGCCCCAACGGGCAAGAGCTTCGTCAAGCGCTGCAAGATCGTTGTAAGGTACCGTAATCACTTCATGCGCGATGCTCACCGGGATGCCGGCGCTGTCGGGGATCCCGAGCGTGGAGGGACCGGAGCCTGCGGCAACCAGCACCAGATCCGAGTGGCCGTGATAGCAGCCGGCGAATTTGATGATCTTATTGCGGCCTGTGTAGGCACGTGCCACACGGATCGTCGTCATGACGGCCTCGGTGCCCGAATTGACAAAGCGCACCTTATCCATCGAAGGGATGGCCGCCTTCAGCATACGGGCAAACTCAATTTCAAGCTCGGTAGGCGTACCGTAAAGCGTTCCGTTCTCCGCCGCGCGACAGATCGCTTCGGTAACCGAAGGATGTGCGTGACCCAGGATGATCGGGCCATACGCAGCGAGGTAATCAATGTAGCGGTTTCCGTCCTCGTCCCAAAAGTATGCGCCCTTGCCGCGTTTCATAAAGACCGGAGCCCCGCCGCCGACCGCTTTAAATGAGCGGGAGGGGCTGTTCACCCCGCCCACAATATGTTCCAGTGCTTCTCGATATAAGCTTTCCGAGCGTGATCTTGGTTTGCCGTAATCCAACGGTTGATTCATCTTTGTCATTCCTCTCTGTAGTCGATATTCCTATTATATATGCAGCCTTTGTTTATGCATGAAAATAACGCCAAGGTGCTGCAACCAGATGCTGAAAGGTATCGAATTAAATTTCGTCCCCTGATGCTAGCAGCGAGCCTTGAAGTACGGTTACGGCCAGACCGGAGATCAGAACGCGGTTACCGGCACACTGCATACGCAGAACGCCCGTACGGTCAGAAAGCTGAATCCCTGTCAGCCGCTCCTTGCCGAGCTTTTTCTTCCAGTAAGGTGCAAGCGCGCAGTGTGCCGAGCCGGTTACCGGATCTTCATTAATGCCGACGGCCGGGAGGAAGCAGCGGGAAACAAAATCATACCGGGGATCTTCCGATGGGGCGGTTACCATCACGCCGCGGACATCCAGCTCCGCCATGATGGCATAATCGGGCTGCAGCCCGCGAACCTCCGCCTCTGTCGCCAGCTCCACCAGCAGGTCCAACCGGTTTCTGCCGACATACCGAATTTCGCCTTCCAGGCGGAGTGCAGCTTGGAGCCGCTCCGGCACGGCGGTGTCAGCCGCTTTCTCAGCAGGGAAGTCCAGTTCGATCCATCCGTCGGCCGTTGACTTGGCCGTTAATTGTCCGCTAAGCGTATGGAATGAAATCATTTGCTCCTTCGGCACTTTACCCGTCTGCCATAAATAATGGGCGGAAGCGAGCGTCGCGTGACCGCACAAATCAACTTCAGCCTGTGGGGTGAACCAGCGCAGCCGGAAGCCGCCGTCGTCTGAAGGACAGAGGAAGGCGGTTTCGGCTTGGTTCATCTCCATCGCTACCTGCTGCAGCCGGTGATCCGAAGGATAGCGGTTCAACAAACAGACTGCAGCCGGATTGCCGCGAAACGGTTGGCCCGTAAATGCATCGATAATAAAAATCTCCGTTGGTTCTTTCACGGTATAACTACTCCATTTCCTTGATTAATCTTACAAAAAAGAGGAAGCCGCAGCTTCCCGTTGATCGAAACTTGATATTATTTTTTGGTCCCGCTGCCGCTGTCCTTGCCGAGGGCCTCATGGGTCTGTGCCGCGGGCTTTTCCTCAGGAGCGTACGGATCGCGGCCTTCGAACAGGGTCTTGACATAAGAATGCAGCTTTTTCTGGTCCACGCTTAGCACAGCCGCTCCACCGACCCGTCTTTCTTTGAGCAGCTCCGTCGGGGGAATTTGTTTGGTGACCATGCCCTCCGCTTTAGCCTCATAGGCAAGAGCTCCAAGCTTCAGCATATCGGCGGTGGTCAGGTTGGTTTGGATGTACGGGTCAATGCTGGTCAAAATTTTGGGCAGACGGATCAGGGAGCCGGTCGTCTGCATCTTCTCCGCCACCGCCTGAAGAAACTTGCGCTGCCGCTCCGTGCGGGCAAAATCGCTCAGCGCGTCATGACGGAACCGCACGTACTGCAGCGCCTGCTCTCCGTCGAGCTGCTGAAGCCCTTTTTTCAGGTTGATATCATACTGATGATTGTCCGCGGAATCCTTGTAGCGCATATCCTTCTCCACGTCGATTTCAATGCCGCCGATAGCGTCCACAAGCGCGATAAAGCCCTCAAAATCAGTCATGACGTAGTATTGAATCGGAATGCCGAGCAGCTCGCCGACCGTTTTCATCGACAGATTCGGTCCGCCGAGGGCATAGGCTGCGTTAATCCTATCGTTTCCTGCTCCCGGGATCTTCACATAAGTGTCACGCAAAATAGAGAATAAGTGCGCCTTTTTTGTCATAGGGTCGATAGAAGCGACCATGATCGAATCGGAACGGCCTACGTCGCCCTTGCCGCCGCGGGAATCTCCTCCGAGAATAAGGATATTGACCCGTTCGTTGCCTTCCCATCGAGGAGGAGCGTCGTTGCCGGCCATACTGACTTGTTTGGGCAACAGCCCTCCAAACCTTCCTGAATCCGATTGTTGAATATTGTTCGCAAAATTTAAAAAGGCATATGTATAATAGCCGATGCCTGCGAGCAGAAGAAGCAGAGCGATGATGAAAATTCTTTTGAACGCGCGTGCCATGGAAATCAAATCCTTTCCTGCGGGGTGTCCGCTTTTCCAAACCGGGCCGTTCGTGTATGATAACGTGTATAGGATTAGACAATACAGCTGAAACATGCGCAATAAAGGGCAGGAAACTATTACATTTCATTATAAAAGGTTTCGAGCCGTCCCTGCAAGCTTCGGCATTTTCTGACAGGAGGAATGATGTGCCATGAGTTGGGCCATCGATGTTCATGAGCTCCGCAAGGAGTTTAAGGTGCAAAAGAACCGCGAAGGCTTAAAAGGTGCCATTCGCGATCTATTTAACAGAGAGTATACCCAGGTCAGGGCCGTCAAGGATATCAGCTTTCAAATCCCCCAAGGGGAAATTTGCGGCTATATCGGGGAGAACGGAGCCGGTAAATCAACGACGATCAAAATGCTTACCGGCATTCTTGTACCGACCTCGGGCGACATTCGGGTCAACGGCTACATTCCTTATAAGGAACGTGAAAAGTTTGTCCGCGGCATCGGAGTCGTGTTCGGCCAACGCAGCCAGCTGTGGTGGGATATCGGCGTGATCGAGTCGTTTGAGCTGCTGAAGAAGGTGTATCGCGTATCCGAGAGCGACTACCGCGCCAGGCTGGATGAATTGGTGGACAGGCTGCGGCTGGGCGACCTGTTGAACCGGCCGGTGCGCAAGCTGAGTCTCGGGCAGCGGATGCGCTGCGAGCTGGCGGCTTCGTTGATTCACAACCCGCAAATCCTGTTCCTGGACGAGCCGACCATTGGACTGGACATTGTAGTAAAAACGGAAATCCGCGAGTTTTTGAAATCACTGAACAAGAGGTTCGGCACAACCATCCTGCTTACGACCCACGATCTTCAAGATATTGAAGCGCTGTGTTCCCGGGTCATTATGCTCGATGACGGGAAGATTATCTATGACGGCGGCTTGGAAGAGCTCAAGGAACGCTGGGGCAAAGGCAAGGAAGTCATCCTGCGGTTTGCGGAGCCGGTGGCGCTGCAGCGTTTGAAGGAATTGACCCGCGGCCTGGAAGTAGATTGGTCGCTGGATAACGAGCTGACGGCCAAAGTATGGATTCCGCAGCAGCGGAGCAGCGTCTCGGATGTATTGGCCCGCGTCGTGGGCGCGATGAGCATTGAAGATATCAAGATTGTCGAAACGAACACCGACGATATCGTACGGGAAATCTACAAAACCGGTTCAAGCGACGTCAAACGGCGGGTTCAGGAAGAGCCTGATGAACGGGAAGTGACCCTGCATGTCTAGCGCTTATTTGGATATCATCCGCATCCGATTTCTGATGATGCTTGCTTACCGGGTCAATTATTACAGCGGAATTATCATTTATGCACTCAATATTGGCGCATACTACTTTCTATGGAAGGCGATTTACGGATCGAAGGAGCTGCTCGGCGGTATGACCGTCACCCAGATGACCACTTATGTGGCTGTTTCCTGGATGGCGCGGGCGTTTTATTTTAATAACCTGGACAGAGAAATCGCCAATGAAATCAAAGACGGCAGTGTGGCCATTCAGTTCATCCGTCCTTACAACTATATTATTGTCAAAATGATGCAGGGCCTCGGCGAAGGCTTATTTCGTCTGCTGTTGTTTTCCGTACCGGGAATGGCGATCGTTTCTTTTTTGTTTCCCGTCAGTTTGCCGACGGATCCGCAGGTTTGGCTCGTGTTTATGGTCATGCTGTTCTTCAGCTTTTTGATCAATTCACAAATTAATATTATTACCGGCTTATTTGCTTTTTTTCTTGAAAACAATGAAGGCTTGATGCGCATGAAACGGGTGGCCGTCGACTTATTCTCCGGCCTGGTGGTGCCGATTTCGTTCTTCCCCGGGTGGGCCGAAGGGCTGATGAAGTTTCTTCCTTTTCCCGCCATTACGTATTTGCCTGGCTCCGTCTTTACAGGAAAGGTAACCGGAACGGCGGTGTACGGAGTGTTCGGCACCCAGCTCCTGTGGTTCCTGCTGCTGATTATCCCGCTTTTTGTACTCTGGCGCAGCGCGCGGTCGCGCCTGTTCGTGCAGGGAGGTTGAGGAACATATGTTTTATGCGGGACTTTTGATCAATTATTTGAAAAACTACATGAAAACGAGGCTGACCTACCGTTCCGATTTTTGGATGGAGGTCGTATCGGACCTGCTGTTTAACGGTTTGAATCTTTTCTTCATTCTGGTCGTATTCCAGCATACGGCTGCGATCGGTGAATGGAACCAGCATCAAATTTTGTTTATTTACGGTTATTTTATGGTGCCTTACGGCCTGTTTATTACCTTTTTCAATCTGTGGGGCTTCAGCGAGCGGTATATTGTCAAAGGGGAGATGGACCGGATTCTGACGCGGCCGGCGCACAATCTCGTGCAGCTGATGCTGGAAAATATGGATCCGTCGTCCTTGTTCAGCGCATTGACCGGCATGATCATTATGGGCTATTCCTGGAGCCGGCTTGATCTCGGGCTGATGTGGTATGATCCGTTCGTATTTATTCTGTTGGTTGCCGGTTCGATGATGATCTATGGGGGAATCTATATCTTCTTTACTTCGCTGTCGTTTTTTTCGGATTCGCCGACCGGCATTACGCCGATGCTGTGGAATTTGCAAAACTACGGCCGATATCCGATGACCATCTACAACCGGCTGATCAATATTATGCTGACCTGGGTGCTTCCGTTCGGGTTTGTAGGCTTTTACCCTGCGGCGTACTTTTTGGACCGGGCCAATTGGGGTTCGTTCGCATTGCTGACGCCGTTGGTAGGAGCGGTCTTCCTGACCCTCGGGCTGACGGTATGGAATTACGGAGTAAAGAGGTACCGCGGAGCGGGATCGTAACGGATAATCTTAAGAAAAGCATAGCATGAAAAAAAGCACGGAATCGCGCTGGCTGCGCGATTCCGTGCTTTTTTAATATTCAATGGGAAATCTTTAAGGACTACCTTTGGAAAGAAGTATGATGCGATACCCTTTATTCACTTTCTGTGAAATTTTACACAAAATGACAAAAAAACTCTTGGTTCTTAGTTATTTAGCCCCTATAGTAGTATTTAGAAGAAAAAAATACAGCTGCCAATAAGCTGGATAAAAGGCAAATCCGTTCGAAAGTCGGAGACGCAAAGCCACGGGTCTAATCCATCGGTACTAAACGGTGGAATGATAGCCGGGCCGCTCGGTTGGGGTGCTGTATTTTTTTGTTTGTTGAGGTAAAGGGGGAAAGACAGAGTGAAAAGCAAATTACTGCAGTTTGCAAGAAACGCCATGCTGATCGGTTGGGCTGCTGCAGCCGTCATGGCTGTCGCAACACCTGCGGCATGGGCTGCGCAGTATAGTCAGTCAGAGGGACTGCCGGCTTTCGCAGGACTGCCGGATAACAGCGGACTCGTTTATATTAACGGTGATTCTATGGTTTGGTATGAGCCGGATGGGGAAGGCAACAGACAAATCCATATGGCTAACCTGTCTACAGGGCAAACAAAGACGATCACCAACACGCCTACCCGGAAGGACAATCCTGTCATATACGGTAATACGGTTGTTTGGCTCGACAAGCTAGGCTTGCCTGATCCTGCCAGTTATTGGTGGAATGTATTCAAATACGATTTGACTACCGGAGAACGGCAGCGAATTAATTTCTCGTTGGGTATGATGTCACATCCGGCTATTCATGGTAATGATGTCGTTTGGCATAACAATGAGACGTCGGAGATGCTGCATTACGATCTGTCCACAGCAAAAGAAACAAGTCTTGGCAAGGGGCGGGAACATGTGGTTTTTGAAGGCCAGGTCTTGTATAAAAATTCGGACAGCGGGTTGGATATGTTGACCCTTGCAACCGGTGAGATTCGCCCGCTTGTGAAGCTGCCTAAAGATCATTATGTGGACCGCTTCGTATTTAACGGCAATACCGTGCTGTGGAGACAGATGAATAAACAATTAAAGACCAAGATGGCGATGCTCCGTTTGGATAATGCGGCCTTCAGTCCAAGGAGCTTAACTGATTATGAGACCAAGGAATTCAGCGATACCTATTTGACCATCGGCAAAACGATGGGAGCTTGGATTGAGGAACGTGATGGGAAAGCTGTGATGATTGGCGTTAACTTAAAAACCGGCGAAACATTCACAGTAGCACGACAGCCTGGAGAAACGGTGTACCCTTTTTGGGGCGATCAGTTTCTTGCAGGTAAGGACAATAAGTTAATCATGCGAACGTTCATCAGGCAAAATACAGGACAAAGCCGTTCCTTTGCAGGTTCCATTGAACCAGTTGGCGCCATAATCGGCCCCAATGGAGGCGAAGTGCTTTCAACCGATGGCAGTGCGAAGCTGAGCGTCCTGGCCGGCGCCCTTGACCGTGATACGAGGATAACCTTGGGTATGCCGCAGGATGCGGCAGGCATGCAAGCCAAAGGAATGCCGGCTGCCGGGCAGTTGATCGCGGGACCGGTTGAACTGACAGTGCCGCAGTCTTTTAAAGTTCCGGCTACACTGGAGATGCAGTATGACGGTGACTTGCTTTCGGAAAGCAAACAGCGAAAACTCGGTCTGTATCAGTATGATACGGCATTAGAGCGTTGGGGCTTCATTAGCGGAAACATGTCTGCAGGCAAGTTCGCCGTGAATGGCCCTATAACAAGCGCAGGTACATATGCCGTTATACTGAACGATGTAGCATTTGCAGACATGCAAGGACATTGGTCGGAGCAGTACGTCGATACGCTTGCCGCGAGGGGTATTGTTGAAGGAGTGGCGTCGGGAATATTCGGCCCGGATGAGACACTGACCCGTGCGCAGTTTGCGAAGCTGCTCGTAGGTGCATTGGGGATGGATTCTGACTCTCCGTCTGCGGCTACATTCCAGGACGTGGGTTCCGGGCATTGGGGTTATAGATGGATTGAAGCCGCTGCACAAGCAGGACTCGTGGAGGGCGATGGCGGAATGTTTCATCCGGATGATCGTCTGACCCGTGAACAGATGGTGGCAATGCTTGTACGTGCTGCCGGAGAGCAATCGGCGGCGCTTCGTCTGGCTGAGCAGGAGCGGCAGTCGGCATTGTCCGCATACGGCGACCGTCAAGGCATTAGCGGATGGTCCGAGCCTTATATGGCGCTTGGCGTGAACCAAGGGCTGATTGAAGGAGATCGGAACTCTTTGATGCCGCAGCAATCCTCCACGCGAGCGCAAGCGGCGGCAGTGCTATACCGATTCATCCTGAAGCAGGGGAAGCTTTGAAATATACAAATTTTGAAGAGGGAGCAATGAAATGATAAAAGCAAGATTCAAATCGATGATTTCCGTTTTCATGGCAATGGTGATCTTGCTGACGGGAATTCCGTTTATTCCCGGCGGGGGACTATCCAAAGTGCATGCGGGTACAGACCTTATATTAGAACCGAACCGTATTCCGGTTAATACCGGAAGCACGGTGATTAAATTTAGTTTTAATGATGCGGACGTTGGTCAAACCGCGCATTATACGGAAATATACCTATGCGAGCCCGGCGCAAACAGCAGCGAGCCGCCCGCTAAAGTTCAGGGTGGGATGATCAAGACGGATACATTTGTCATTAAAAATCCCGATGGGACCTATATGCAGCATCAAGTACCATGGGCCGCCGGGTCCAGTATTCCGGTAGGAAATTATAATGTATGTGTGGATCCCAGGATACCGGGGCAGACAGAATTTTACGGAACAATAGCACCATTGGAAATTTACGATCCGCAGCTTCCGCCTCTGTCGAGTCCGACTCTTGCGATTTTTCCTAATTTAACTAGTGAGAGCCATGAAATTAAAGGAACAGCTGACCCTGATTCCGAAGTAACGCTTACCATTCAATATATAAAACGGGAGGGCAATAATCAGGTACCGGGAGGTACTAAGGTAGTTAGTGGCATCATGGCGGACAGCTCGGGCAATTGGAGTACTATCAAGCAGCTTGACGCTTACGAGATAGCCACGATTACCGCAAGAGCGAAGAAGGGCGAGCAGATCTCACCTGTTTCGAGTCCGCTGAAGGTGCTGCGTTATAAGGCCCCCGACTGGAATGTGCCTTGGACGGCGGTCGCGGGGTATTACTATAAAACGACCGGTATTGCTGAAACAGTGAATCGTATTAACGAAATAGCATCGTTCAATAACTATCCGCAGTTTACATGCGTGGACGGTGAAACATGCCAAAAGAACCTGAAAAGCGGGGAAAACCTGCTGATTATCAACCCCATGCTTGCCGGGGAAATTGGATACAAAGAGCTTGAAGATCTGACAATAGAGAAGATTGCCCAGCGGCTTCAACATCATTTTCCCGCATGGTGGGACCCGATCAATCTGGCCAACGGTTCTTTCAGTTTCCATCATACGAACATGTCGCTGCAGGCAGTGATGCCGCTTGAATTTGCACTCACTTATCACAGCAGGGACAAGTACGAAGGAGCGGTTGGTGTCGGCTGGCATCATTCGTTTGAATGGGTGCTTCATGAATGGGATCAAGGACACATTTATGTGACCACGCCGGAGGGCGCAAGGTATAACTATGCACCGGTCGGCAGCGGCCAATTTTTGACTCCCAAAGGGACCCACAATACACTGACTCAATTAAGCAACGGAACGTATGAGCTGGTAATGCCGAATCAGTGGAAATATTTATTCCGTGAGGACGGCTTGCTGCATAAGATACAAGACACGAACGGTAACGAAATTACACTCCAGTACCGGGGATCCGTGTTGGTAAAAGCAGTGACTACAGGGGCGGAAATGTCTTTCGCATATGATACGGTAGGAAAGCTTACCAAAGTCACGGATCACAGCGGGCGTTCGACGGAATACCGGTATGATGAAGTGAACCGTAATCTGACCGACATTGTGCTGCCGGATGCGGCTGTGATCTCGTTCAAGTACGACGTAGAGCATCAAATGACGGAAATCAGCAATCCGAACAAAACGTCAAAACTGATTAACGAATATGATGCGCAAGGCCGGGTGATTCGCCAGACAGACTTTAGCGGAGCAACGGGAGAAGTTCAGTATATGCCGAATGCGCCGGTCAACGGTAATATGCCTGGTGGAGGCAGCGCGGTTACCAAAGACCCGCTGGGACGAATCAAAACATTTGAGTACGATGAACGTTTTCGCCAAACAGCTATTCATTACCCGGATGGAACAACGGAACGTTTTGCTTATGATGAGAACGATCATATGACCGCAAAAACCGACCGTAACGGCTATACAACCAAATTTGATTACGATGCGCTGGGTAACCTGATCCAAGTCACCGATCCGCGTGGCGCGACCACATCGTTGAGATATAACGCTTTTGGCAAGCCGGAAGAAATGACGGATGCGCTCGGAAATAAGACAGTCATTGCTTATGATGATCGAGGCAACATGAAGACGGTTACCAATGCGCTTGGTCAAACGATGTCGCTTGAATTGGATGCACGGGGGGTACCGACGAAAATCACCAACCCGCTCGGCGAAGCCGTCACGATGACGCTGGATGCGTCAGGCTTTGCCCGTGTAATTAATGACCCGGCGGGGCATGCCCAGGAGTTAAAGAGAGACCCGCTGCACCGGGTGCAGGAAGTAAAGGATGCGCTCGGCAACATTTCAAAGATTGAATATGATCCGCGTGACCGGATGAAGACCAGAATTGATGCGCTGCAGCATCAAGAAAGCTTCGAATATGACAAGAACTGCAATTTGACCGGCCATACCGATGCTGCGGGAGCTCGAATGAAATACGAATACGATTCGTTTGATCGTCTTATCTCGGTGACCGATGCGATGCAGCAAAAGACGACCTACGCGTATGATGAGGTTGGTAATCGTACCAAGGTAACGGATGCGAACGGGGCGGTAACGGAGTACAAATACAATAATGTAAATCGCATTGAGAAGATCATTGACCCAGAAGGGTTCGAGACGAACCTGATTTATGATGGCAACGGCAACCTGCTTACGCTGGAGGATCCAAAGGGCGGACGAACGGAAATTAAGTACGATGAACGTAACCAGCCTGTTGAAATCAAGGATGCAAGCGGAGCTATAACCAAGCTGACGTACGACATCCTGGGCCGTCTTGTGCATGAAGAGAGTGCGCTAGGCTACGGTACTCAGTATGCATACGATGTACTGGGACGGGTGACCAAAGTCACCGATGCTATGAGTAATATCACTTCGTACGCGTACAACGAAGCGGGTCGGTTAGACCGGGTGACGCAGCCCAATGGAGCTGTGTGGCAAATGCAATATGATGCTCGCGGGCAACTTACCGGCACCATCGATCCGCTGGGGCATACAACTCGGCTGGAACGTGATGCATTGGGTCGTGTAACTGTATCGAAGGACGAGGCAGGTAATGCCACTACGTATGGATACGACGCATTAGGACGAGTGACGACGATAGTCAACGCGCTAGGCCATGTCACTTCGATTGATTACGACGCGGTTGGACGCGTTAAGAAGATGACGGACGCCAAACAGCAGACTACCGAGTACGATTATGATGTGGTTGGTCGACTAACAGCGGTGACCAATGCACTTCATAACAAGACGAGCTATGCATACGATGCGGTCGGCAACATTACCGGCAAAACCGATGCGCTTGGACGGGTAACCAGCTATCAGTATAATCCAAGGGGATTACTGAAGCAGGTGATCAACCCACTGCAAGAAATAACGAAGCTGGCTTATGACGGGAACGGCAATATGCTTAGCATGATTCACCCGGACGGACAATCCACTTCCTATCAGTATGATGTGATGAACCGTCTGACCGACATTCTGTATGCCGATAGCAGTAATGTAAATTATACCTACGATATGCTCGGCAGGCGTACGGCCATGAAGGACTCGACGGGAACGACTAGTTATCTGTACGATGCGTTAAACCGATTGACGCAAGTGAAGAATGGGGCCGACCAAACGATTGGTTACGAGTGGACCCCAACCAGCCAACGGAGTAAAGTAGTATATCCGGACGGCAAAGCTGTGAATTATGGCTATGATCTGATGGACCGAATGACCAGCGTCACGGATGGGAATGGTCAGACGACCCGGTATGAATATGATGCTAAAGGGCATATCACTTCCAAGACATTACCGACGGAAGGAGTCAGTACTTATCAATATGACGCCCTCGGGCAAGTACTTGAAATCCGCCATGCCAATCGGTTCGGCAAAGCCATGGAACAGTTAAAATATGTGTATGACCCTGTAGGCAATCGAACGCAAATGGAGCGCTCGCACGGCTATGAGCACGATGAACCAAACGACGAGCCTCACGAAGAAGGTGACCGCTATACACAATATGGCGAACATCATGAGGATGATCATGACCACCGCAAACCGCTAATCACAAACTACGCATATGACGCGTTAAATCAGCTTACACGGGTTCAGCAGTATAATGAGTATGATGATTGGAAACACGGCAAACCGGAAGTGACAGATTACAGTTATGATACGGTCGGCAATCGACTTTCTAAGACGGTCCCCTACGGCAAAAAGAAAAGTTTGGAACATTATACGTATAACGAGGCAGACCGTTTAACCCATTGGCAGAACGGGAAATATTTCAAAGATTATACGTACGATGATCGCGGTAACCTGTTGAAAGTAACAGGGAAAATAGCTGATGATGATGATCATTTCTGGGATTTTAATGATGATGAGCGAGTTTCCAACAATGTCTATGGTTCGTCGGTTTCCGGCAACGTATATTTAGGCAGATCGAACGAAAGGTTTGATCGGAACCAAGGTGGCCATCAAGAAGGCAACAACAGAGATGACCGAGACGACGACTATTATGAAGACAATGACAAAGATGACCGGGATGATTATCATGGAGATAAAGAGCATCTTCCTTACGTTCTTGAAGAGTACAAGTGGAATGCGGCCAATCGTCTTGCACAAAAAACAAATCTCAAAGGTGACCTTACCCGGTTCAGCTATGACGGTGATGGTAACCGTGTAGGTCAGGATATAAGATCTTGGGAAGAGTCAAAGGAAGGTTCTGGGAAGGATTGGGACGGAAAAGATCATGGTTTTGGATTCGGGTTCGGTCATTGGGATGATCATGACGATGATGAAGAATATGTGACGCGTTTTAGTTATACAAACGACGTAAGTCTCCTTCTGCCTGAAGTCATTCAGGTGACCGCCAAAGGACATAAGGATTACCATGGGGAAGGCCATGAGAGCCGTGATGACCATCATAACGACGGCCGCTGGGAACAATTGCGCACTTCATTTGTATACGGAGCCGGACAAGAGCGTCTAAGCATGACATACCCGGAAAAAATAAACGGGGATCATGATGATGATCATGATCATCATGGTAAGTGGGCAAATACGAGCTACTATCTTCAGGATGCTCTGGGCAGTATAATCGGAATGGTGGAGCAAAGGGGACACCTGGATGGCCGCTGGCAGTATGATGAGTTCGGTATCCCCCAAAGCCAATGGAAATATGGAGTCTCGTCGGCACAAAGAAATATGTTCGGCTATACCGGATTGGAGTATGATCGTTCCACCGGACTGAACTATGCCCGTGCCCGTTACTATAAGCCGGAGATCGGCCGGTTTATTAGTGAGGATACGTATAAAGGCAGTTTGTGGAATCCGCAGAGTCAGAACGGGTATACTTATGTGCATAATAATCCGATAAATTGGATAGACCCAAGTGGTCATTGGTGTACTTCACCGGATGGAAATTGGAGTCATCCGGGGGCTTGTGAGGATGCGTCCTCAACTTGGAGTCCCGACCATAACCATATTGGGGAGAAAGCGTTAAGTGATGGGGAGGAATATGGAGAATACTTTAGTAAAAATTCTCTCTCTGTCGATGATAAGTATGTATTATGGATTCGTGGTGACAATGAGGTTTACCTGGATTCAAATAGAATTGACCAGTTACAGATGAGGAAATGGGCACTTCAAAGTTATATGGAGTACCAAATTAAAAATGGATTTCCTGACCTTCAAGCAGGGTTTGCATATGATTTTCTCGCATTAAGCGACCCTCAACAAGCATTAATCCTTGGAATGATGAATAGGACGACACCTTGGGATATTAAGACGGGCGCTAGCAATAAGATAGATTATAATATTAATGGTTCTAAGGTATCTGCTTATCAAGACTCGAAGACTGGACTATATTGGTCAAGAGATACCGAAGGTCATGGTGGTTCTGCTTACAAGGTATTTGAAAAAAGAGGTAATGAACTACGTTGGGTGGCTGATTCTGATGAATATGGTAATTATATTCCCAACAAACATAAAGGTACGACCGGATTAAGAATAAAAATAAAATAGTAGGTGCTAATACAAATGTATTTGTCCAAAGAGTTTGCATTAAAACTTAAAGAAATGGGATTCCAAAGGACGTACTATGAGGATGAGATTGCCCCATTCGACTACTATCAGCTAGATGATGAGGAATGGGTGCTTGGGGGTAGGATTTTACCAGAAGGAAATGTTTTAGCTAGTTCTAATGTTTATCAAAAGGGCATTTGGTTACCTAGTCTATATGACTTATTGTATTGGTTGAGTGATAACGATTATGCGCTTACTTTGGAAACAAAAGAACGGGCAAGAGGTTTTAAGGTTGTTGTGACGGATACGGATGGCAACAGTCTTATTGGTAAAGGTGGAACAGCCGAGTATGCTCTGTATGATGTTATTGTCAAAATTTTAACTAAGAAAAAATAATGCCCTAACGGATACCACAATGCGACTAACCTCGTGTTGTGGTTTTCTTTTTATGTTCGGCGCGGTGGCTAATCTGAAAGACCCCATCCAGTGCCGAATGAACTACTGTATCACAAGAGAATAAACTTTATCCTCGTAATTCCTGTACAATTGTTTTTCTTCATGCTTGTACGCACATCAATGCTTGAATTTTATATCCTAAATAACTCTATTCCGTTACATTGAACAGGTCGATTATGGTCAGATACCACCATAATTAACCTGTTTTTTGTTATCTTCTCTTTCCCCCGTTTATTTCATAATTAACCGCAACTGTATAATACCCTGTCCCGATAGGGACAGTGAAACGGTCAGAAGTCGCATCTTCTAGGATGGATAGCACGACAATTCATAGTAGGGGCGACTAAGTTAAAGAATTTTGATTCTGTCCGCAACTCAACTGACCATTAAAGCGATTGTTACAGCGAAGAAAGAACTCTGCTGACGAGCAGTTTACATAGAAGTAGGACACGGTACGGCTAGCCGCCCACTCGTTATATAAACCGAAATTGAAAGGGAGAATTAGCATGGCGAAAAATATTCAAGAAAGATTGATAAAGCTATCATCGGACGAGAATTGGCACTGCTTTCATAGCACATTCCAACAAAATAAGTATTACATTCCGTATCCTCATATGATTAGGAAGTGCTATGGCATGAGCATGAATGAACGAGGCGTACTACTAGACATCCTATCTCATTTAGGGGAGAACGAAGAAGCCTTTCCCTCTCAAGAGACTATTGCATGTAATTTGGGTATTAGTGAATCCACTGTAAAGTCGGCTATAACCTCACTTGAGGAAAAAAAGTTCATCAAAACAGTACGCAGAAGGGGGCAAGTAAATCGTTATAGAATTGACCAGTTAGAGGCTAACCCGTATCTAGTGCTCTCTGAGAACGTACATTTCTTCCTAAGACTTTATCAGCCAAGGTATATCAAGAAGACCCTGATTCAATCCGTTATTACGAATATCATTAACGGCGACTCATATAAATCATATGCAAATAGATTGTATGAGGCATATCATTCGAAGCAACCGTATCTCGATATCGCATATGAAACCGTAATGGAACTGCTAGACGAGATTAGGGAGAGGCTTTGGCTAGATAAAGGGATAAAGACATCCTTACCGATATATTCTGATTTCCAGTACTATGCCAATCTTTACTTCGAAAGCATTGGCTTTGAAGATGGAGACGAATGTGATTGGGACGAGCATCTGAAGGACGAAGGAGACCAAACTCAAGGGCAATAATTAAGGCTCTCAGAGGTGAAATAAAACTATGAGACAGGTAACTCTCACTGTCGGTACGGTTAAATGTCGACTTTGAGGGAGTTGCAAATCATCTCAGAATAATAAGAACTTAAAAAGAATCAAGTAAAGAGATAGAGAGAAAGAGAAATAGGCAGACACGTCGTTGGCGGTCTGCGATTTCGGGGGAGATTCTTGGTTCTAGAAGGGGATTGGTAAAGATGGCAGATAACTTTTTACATGAATAGAGAAATTCTGCTGTCGCCGTAGGCGGTATGCTTGCTTAATCAATCTCTATTAGTTCTTCAATCCTGACGTTCAGTTTCTTACAAACGAGTTCCAATGTCTCTAAGTAAACCCTGTCAACATTGTCAGAACAAAGATGGTTGATTGTGCTTGCTCGTAATCCTGTTAATCGTGCCAGTTCCCGTTGAGATATTCCTTTCTGCTCTAACAACTGGCGCAACTTTACTCGAATTGCCATGCTTATCCTCCTGACGAGTAACGCTTAACCGTACTGAATTTATGAGGCAATTATATCACCGTACATGTAGAAAGTCATTGTTTGTTTCGGTTAAGCGGTATATAATAACTTTAATGATTCGGTTAAGCGTTACGTTAATCTCAATTATCGTAACGGTGGGGGAGGAAACGGCATGAATGTTATCGGTTACGTCAGAGTATCGACAAGCGGACAAGCCAAGGACGGATACAGTTTAGCTTACCAACAAGACGAAATCCGCTCCTATTGTCAGGCTCAAGGATGGAACTTATTGCATATCTACACAGACGAAGGTATATCAGGGGCTAAGATCGATGAAGAAGCCCTAGAGGTGGATAGAATTGGCTTTCAGGCGATGCTAGCCGCTATAGCCGCCCAAGACATAGACGCGGTTGTCGTGCTCAATACAAGCCGTTTATGGCGTTCTGACATCGTCAAAGTATTGGTACATCGGGAGTTCAAGAAATACGGCATAGATGTCAAAAGCATCGAACAGCCTACCTATAGCATCTACAAGAAAAACCCAAGCGACTTCCTTATTAATGGATTGATGGAACTGCTTGACGCTTACCAACGGCTTGAAATCGCCATGAAGCTATGCCGAGGACGCAACAAGAAAGCACAGCAAGGCGGCTATGCCGGAGGTCGTGTGGCGTTCGGCTACAAAGCAGGCAAGGGACATAAAGCAATCGAAGTACATGACAAGCAAGCCCAAGCAGTAAAACGGCTCTTTGACATACGGGAACAGAACCCGACATGGACGCTATCTGAACTAGCGTCAGTATTGAATCAAGAAGGCTTTACCACACAGCAAGGCAAGTTGTTCACGAAGGTACAGGTCAAGCGGATATTAGACCGCAGAGACTTCTACCAAGGGCTTTACCGCTACGGCGGCATTGAAGCCGAGGGGCTTCACCAAGCAATCATCTAAACGGAACATATATGGAAATCTATGATTCGCTAACGTGTCTTTGCGGCTTTTGTCCGCTCGAACTGAGGATGCGACTTGGATTTTCCGAAGTGTTCCTGACCATCCGATTGGGTGGTTACTCATGGGTTGGAACTATGCTTACGTGTCTTTGTGGCGGTGTTCACTTGTGCTGAGGATGCAATTTCAACCCATCAGTAACCATTCAATACAACCAACAAGGAGTGAATCAACATGGTACAACAAGACAAATTGATTTACGTGGGCGTTGACCTTCTGATGCTAGACTGAATTCTGGACACGAAGAACCGAGAGTGCGAAAATAAATGCATTCATAATCGAGGTGTCCAATATGACAAAAAAGTACGACAAAGAATTCAAGATCCAAACCGTGCGATTTATCCAAGAAGAAGGGAAATCGGTGGCGCAGGTAGCCCGCGAAATGGGTTTACATGAGAATACGGTCTATCGATGGGTCGCCGAATTCAAGCAAGATGGCAAGCAAGCGTTCCCTGGCAGCGGCCAACTAAAGCCCGAAGACAAGGCAGCGCGTGAACTTCAAAAGCGCATTCGTGAGCTCGAAGAGGAGAATGACATCTTAAAAAAGGCCATGCACTACTTTGCAAAAGACCGACGCTGATCTACAAATTTATCTACGATCACCGCTTCAAGCTCCGTGTCGCAAAGATGTGCGCTGTTTTTGAAGTTTCTCGAAGCGGCTATTATGCATGGACCCAGCGTAAAGAAAGCAAACGCGCGAAACGCAGACAATGGCTTGAGCAACGGATACGCCGAGTGTTCGTGGATTCAAGGCGCCTATATGGGAGCATAAAAGTATGGGAAACCTTGAAGAAACAAGGCGTTCAGGTGTCGGAGAAAACCGTGGCACGCATCATGAAAGCACTCGGTCTGAAGTCCCGCACCGTAAAGAAGTACAAGGCTACCACCAACTCCAAACACAATCTGCCCGTGACAGAGAATGTGCTGAATCAGCAGTTCACCGCGAAAGCTCCCAATGCGGTGTGGATGACGGATATTACGTATATTTCGACTGACGAGGGCTGGCTATATTTAGCCAGCGTTATGGACTTGTACAGCCGTAAAATCGTTGGCTTCCATATGGATGAGCGGATGACAAAGGAGCTGGTCGTCAAGGCGTTGGATCAGGCTTATAGCCGGCAACGCCCCGGCGAAGGCCTCTTGCATCATTCCGATCGCGGCAGCCAGTACGCGTCGCACGACTACCAAGGTAGACTCACGAAGTACAAGATGAAAGGCAGTATGAGTCGTAAAGGCAATTGTTACGACAATGCCTGTATTGAATCCTTCCACAGTGTGCTGAAGAAGGAACTGGTTTATCTTGAGAAATTCAGGACGCGTAAAGAAGCTAAAGCTCGAATTTTCGAGTATATTACCTGTTTCTATAATGGGAAACGGATCCATTCCTCCCTTGGCTACTTTACGCCCAACCAGTTTGAACGAATGTACCGAAAAGCTGCGTAATTTTCTCGGTTCGATGTGTCCGATTTATTGATAGAGGTCCATGCTCAATGGTGAAGGGTTCTTGGAAAGGGGCGGACAACTTCAATGAGTTTTATATCGGTTATGGGATTTATAGGAATGGTCGTTGGTGTTCTACAAATATTAATTCCTGATTTTTTTCTAAAGATTAGATTGCAGGGAATAAAAACTAGAGAACAAGTGAAATATGGGGGATTGGGTACTGTTCTTGTTGGTTTGTTATTTATTATTTTTGATTTGCTAAAGTAACGTTTTCGAATATAAATTATTTGCCACAATGTGACTAGCTCTCGTGGTGTGGTTTTCTTTTTGTATACTTTGGGAGATAACGATGCTTGTCAGGGCAGTTTGTAAAATCCGCAGGTTCAGAATGAGTATGCTTATATGCAGAAAAATCATTGAAGTATACTGACCATGGAAGGCATATGGAGATAGAGCGACGAAATGGATGGCTAAGAGAATCAATTGAGGATGCAACGGTTCAAGCAACATCATTGTGATTGGGCATTGTTGAGTATGACCTGCCAAGACGTTATAATGCTTGTATAAATTGGCAAGGAGGGAGCATTCATGTCATCTATCGAAGTGGGGCAAATTGTGCCCGATTTTACACTTCAAGCCGGTGGTGGAGAAGAAGTATCGCTGGAGCAATTCCGCGGCCGTAAGGTCGTTATTTATTTTTATCCCAAGGATATGACGCCGACGTGCACGGAAGAGTCGTGTCATTTTCGCGATTATAACGGTCAGTTCAAGCAGCTTAACACGGAAGTGATCGGCATTAGCCCCGACGACTTGAAATCTCATGAGAAATTTGCGGCGAAGCACGAGCTGCCCTTTCTGCTGCTCTCCGATCCGGATCATGCGGTATGTGAGCTGTTCGGGGTATGGACCTTAAAGAAGATGTACGGTAAAGAGTACATGGGGGTTGAAAGGTCCACGTTCCTGATCGACGAAGAAGGCAGACTGGTAAAAGAATGGCGCAAGGTCAGAGTGAAGGGGCATGTGGAGCAGGTGCTGGAGGCTGTGAAGGCGTTGTAAGCCTTGGTTCATGGCTCCAAAGCATGGCAGCTCTCTGCCGGCTCGGCTATTGTTCCCGAGTTCCTGACGCAATGGGAGAACCCTGCAGAAGGCTGGTCTTGTCAACTGTAAGTTCTCCCGGTTTTACGTTTTTTGCCTCGTTTTTTTCGCATGATGGTGGCCATATATGATCACCTCCCTCGTATAAAAATTCTTTTCGGAATGCTTCCGACACTATCCCATGGATTGCTTTACAAGTTTGATGATTAATGGATGAAATAGTATATCGAGCGTATTATTATGCCAGTTAAATTTTTCTCGGGCGATGAATGATTACAAGTTATATATTAGTGAGCTTCAGAACTGCAATCGTGAACAGGACATAATCAGGCTGCTTCTCCCATAAAGTCTATTGACGTGGTTTTAATAGACTTTACGGAGGGATTGCTCATGATGCGCGCCATATGTATTTTTAGCCGCAGCCGAATTGTACCGTTTTACTTACTGATGCTTTGTTTGATGCTTTTGTGCACGGTCTCTCCGATTATGGGATGGACTGCCTCCGGCGATAAGGGGGAAGAAGGTGCTGTATTTGCGCAGCTGCAAGCAGGTCAACGGATGGATGCCGAAAGAACGTATACAGCGCCGGAGAACCCGACGGTCTATTTGACCTTTGACGATGGACCCAGCGGGCTGACTCCGAAGGTGTTGGATATTTTGCGGGATGAAGGGGTTCGGGCGACTTTCTTTGTGCTGGGGGAACAGGCGCAAGCGCGGCCGGAGATTGTGCAGCGTATTGTACAGGAAGGGCATGCCCTGGGCAACCATACGTATAATCATAGATATCATGAGCTTTACTCCGATTTCAGTGTGTTCTGGGAGCAGGTGCAGCAAACGGAGAAGGCGCTGGCGGACATTACGGGAGAGCGAACGCGGTTAGTGCGTGCGCCCGGCGGGACGTTCGGCCATTTTGATGCATTCTACCATTACTATTTAAGCTTGGCGGGGTACGGGGTGTATGACTGGAACATCGATAGCGGGGATTCGAGGAGGCCCGGCATGACGGCGGAGAGCATTTATCGTACGGTGGAAAAAGGACCCTTCCGTCACGAATTGATCGTTCTGATGCACGACAGCACGAAGCATGAAGAAAGTGTAAAAGCGCTTCCGCGGATCATCCGTCTGTTTAAAGAAAAGGGATATGTCTTTGCCCCGCTTTCCTCCGGCGTGAAACCGATCCAGTTTTCACTTGGCGAGCAGAAGGGGCCCCGTATCGTTAGCAAGCAGAAGTTTGAACAAATGGCTGCGGCCGCAAGGGAGCGTGGGAAGCTGTGGTCTGAGCCGGACATGGGTCAGGCCCTCAAAACAGTAAATGCCGATGCAGGAGCGGTGCCCGGTCCTGAACGGCTTCGGCTGCGGGCGGAAGGAACCACTGTCAGTCTGGGAAGGACGGAAATGATTTATCGGGGCGGAAATTATTCGGTGCCGATCCGGCAGCTCTCCTCCTTGATGGGAGGTGAGGTGGAGTGGAACGAAGAAACTCGCACCGTTGCGGTTACCAGGGGGCTTTATAAGGCGGAATACGATTTTGCACAAATGGAGCTTCGCGTGCGGAAGCCGGATGGAGAACGGCAGACCGTTTCGCTGCCAGAAATGGAAGTGAATGATGGCGTGCTGTACGTTCCGCTGCGCAAAACGGTGGAACTGTTCGGCGGCCGGGTAACGGCTTATCTTGCCGAGGCGGAGCCGGGAACTGCGGAAGTGAGTATTTCTCTTTCGAGTCCATACGGAAGCTGGCTGGGATCCTATCAAAAGCTGAAGTAGAAGGCTTGCTCGTCTAAAAGCTCTGAAACCCGGACATACTAGAAACATAGAGTGCAAGACGGGGAGTCCGCGTTGACGGTGGAAAGGTTAGAGCGATTTGCCGAAGCCGGGGCGCTGCCCGACTTGCCGAAATTTTCGGGAGGTATGAGGAGATGACGACGCCCTCCGTTCAACCGGATTCGCCGGATCTGGTATTGGAACGTATTGTGTATCAAGTGGAAAAGGTGATCATAGGCAAGCGCGGCGTGATCGAGAAGCTGCTCGTAGCGCTGCTCTGCGGCGGCCATGTTCTGTTGGAGGACGTACCCGGCGTCGGCAAAACGATGCTCGTCCGCGCGCTGGCCCGAACGATGGACAGCCGGTTTAAGCGCATTCAATGTACGCCTGATTTACTGCCGTCCGATTTGACGGGAGTCTCGGTCTATAACCAAAGGACCGCTGATTTTGAATTTCGCCCCGGACCGCTGCTGGCCAATATCATTCTGGCCGACGAGCTCAATCGGACGTCGCCCCGGACACAGGCGGCCATGCTGGAGGCGATGGAGGAGAAGCGGGTAACGGTCGACGGGACAACGTATCCGCTGCCGGAGCCGTTTTTTATTCTGGCGACGCAAAATCCCGTCGATTTCGAAGGAACCTTCCCGCTGCCGGAGGCACAGCTGGACCGCTTTTTATTAAAGCTTCATCTCGGCTATCCAGACGCCCGGGATGAAGTGGAGATGCTCAGCCGGATGGAGGAAGCGTTTCCGTTGTCGCGCATCCGGACGGTTGTTCTTCAGGAGGAATTTACGGCCCTTCAAAAAGAAGCCCGTACGGTCCATGTCGATGAGACGATCAAGCAATATATTGTCGGGCTGACCACGGCTACGAGGCAGCATCCGGACGTGACGCTGGGGGCCAGTCCGCGGGCGTCGATTGCGCTGATGCGGGCCTCTCAGGCTCAGGCTTTCCTGAAGGGCAGAAGATATGTCATTCCCGACGATGTCAAAGAGCTGAGCGTGCCCGTCCTTGCGCATCGGCTGCTGCTGTCGTCCTCCGCCCTGCTTGGGGGACGTACCGCTGAAGCGGTCATGGATGCGGTTGTTTCCGCAGCGCCGGTACCGGTCCGCAGGCATGCGGCCGGTTGAGAGGGGCGGCTGATGCGGTGATGCGTAGTGTTATCGTCCTCTTGGGTATAATCGGCCTTCCGGTTGCTTCGGGATGGTGGGCGGTATCCTGGGGAGGCCGAACGGCCTGGTTTTTGTTCTATGTTTCGTTGTTTTTGTGTACGTATGTTTTGCTTGTATATATGTCCGTAAAGCGGGGAATCCAAGTTGTGCAGGAGCGGTTTGGACCGGAAGCGAAACGAGATTCAGAGTATCATGAGGGCAAAGATTTTAGGGACCCGCTCTGTATCTTTACAGGGGAGTCTCCTGCGTTTTCCTACCGGTTGACGGCTCCAGGCATCACCCCGGGGGTCTGGCTTCGGCTGGAAGAGATCTGGGTCCATGAGGGCACGGGCGAGCGGATGACGCTGCGCGGTGTAGGCGCGGCAGGCTTCGGCCGAACGGTGGTGGTACGCTGCGCCCTCAAAGCTCCGGCGCGCGGGGTATATGTGCGTGAGGCGCAGGTGATTCGCGCCAGCGATGCCTTCGGCCTCCTGCGTGTGCAGCGCAGGAGCGGCGGCGGGGGGCAGCTGTGGGTGCTGCCCCGGGCGGGGATTGCGGCTGCGGAGCCGGGTGCGCTGCCGGAAGGCGCGCGTGCGGCGGCATGGCAGCCGCAGGCATGGACGGCCGCGGCGCAGGTGAGCGGCACGCGGCCTTATGCGCCGGGGGATCCGCTGGGGCGGATCCACTGGCGCAGCACCGCGCGCACGGGCAAGCTGCGCGCGAAGGAAATGGAGCTGCCCGCCGGGGTGCGGCAGCTCGTGGTGTTGGACGCGGCCGGAGCCGTGGAGAGCATGGGAGCCGCCCTGTGGGCGGATCCTGCGCTGGAGGCGGCGGTGGAGGCCGCGGCGGGCATTGCCCGGCGAGGGCTCGAGCTGGGCGGGCGCGTGCGCCTTGCCGTCAGCGACGGGCAGGGGAGTGTAGCGGAGGCGCAGGGGCGCGAGCGCCTCGGCGAGCTGCTGCAGCTGCTGGCGGCGGTGCCGCGGGGCGGCGCCCGCCCCGAAGCCTTCGCCGAGCTCGCGCTGCGCGAGGCCCGGCAGGCCGGCGGCGGGGCGGTCACGCTCGTCACGGCCCGCGCCGACCTGCAGCTGGCCGCGGCTTTGCGCCGGCTGCCGCGGGGCGCCGCGCGCGTGATTTTTGTGCACGGGCCGGGGGCGCTGACCGCTCCCGTGCTCGCGTGGAAGCGGCAGGTCGAGTCGCTCGGCTGCCGCGTGACGCTGGCGCCGGCAGGCGGTCCGGCCGCGCCGCTGAAGGGAGGTGCCGGCCATGCCATATCCGGCACCTGAACAAGCCGCGGCCCGTCATGCCGCGGCTTTGCGAACGGCCGCTCCCGGGTCATGGGCGGCCGA
Organism: Paenibacillus sp. F024; assembly: GCF_057814255.1. NCBI lineage: Bacteria > Bacillati > Bacillota > Bacilli > Caryophanales > Paenibacillaceae > Paenibacillus > Paenibacillus sp. F024. The sequence goes on along the minus strand of NZ_JBVASZ010000031.1, from coordinate 4,278 downwards.
TGCGGCGCTCAGCGGGCTGCTGCTCCTGCTGCTGCTGGAATGGCTCTACCCGCTGCGCCGGCTTGGAGAGATCACCGAGGTGACGTCCATCGTTCCTTTTGCGGTTACCTTTGTGTTCCTGGTGGCGGCGGATACGCTTCGTTTGCCCGGCTGGGCGCTATGGCCGGTCAAGATGCTGTGGATCGTCGGTATGACGGCTTGGCTGCACAATGGACAAGGGGTTCCTTCCCTGGACTGGTGGGCGGAGTTCGGGCGTGAGGTGGGGAAGGACGCGGCGGAGGGCCTGGAAGGCAATCTGGCGGCATGGGAGCCGGCTACGCGGACCCTGCTGTTTATGACGGGATGGGCGTTATTCATCTCCGTGCTTCAATCGTTTGTGCTGGAGCGGCGGCAGGTGCTGTGGTTCTGGGGAATGACGCTCTTCTTTTTGGTATTTGTCCAATTGATCTTTTCCATCGATATGTTCCCGGCCGTTCTGCGCTGCACGGGCATCAGCCTGCTGCTCCAAGGACTGCTACAGCAGGGAAGATGGCATGACTGGCGTTTGGAGGATTCCGACGCTTCGGCTCAGGCCCTTGTGTCCGGGGAGCGGGACGCCGCGATGAAGAGCCCTGCCGCACCGTTGGCCGGTTTGCTGGTAGCCGCGGCCTGTATGGCTGCGGGCTGGCTTGGAACGCTGCTGCATCCGCAGGAGATGCGTGAGCTCGATTGGTCCCGCTACATTCGGGCGTTCGAGGAGCGGTTCCACAGCGAGGCCTGGAAGCAAAGGCATGCCGCGGATATAGCCAACAGCGGACGTACAGGCTATGGCTCGGACGATACCCGGCTCGGACAGCCGCTGCAGCCCGATCATAGTCCTGTCTTTGTCGCCGTGACTCCGCGGCTTACCTATTGGCGGGGGGAGGCAAAGAGCTACTATACCGGGCAAGGGTGGCTTCAGCCGGACAGCCGCATGGTGCAGTATTTGGCCGATTCCCCGGGATGGGATCCGGATGCGGCTATAGAACGTGCGTATTTTGTTCCCGTGAAGCAAACGATCCGCATCCAAGATGCGGTGCAGAACGGTCAGCTATTTGCCGGGGGCGAGCTCATCCGGGTGAACTCACTGCAATCCGCCGGAGGACAGGCTATTCCCGTGAATGTGATCTGGAGACAGCTGTGGTCGGAACGGATCACGCTTCCGGCTATGGAAGATCCTTTGGCCGAGTATGAGATTGAGTCGCTGGCCCCTGCGGACCGGACGGTTCTCAAGACTCTTTTGGAGGAAAGCGATGCTTCCTATTCTCCCGAGATAAAAGAACGGTTTTTGCAGCTGCCTGATTCGCTTCCGGTGCGCGTAAAGCAGCTGGCTGCGAGCATCGCGGGCGGGGAGACCTCGACCTTGGCCAAAGCGGAGGCTGTGGAGCGCTACCTTCGCGAGCATTACACTTACAGTCTTCGGGAGACCAGAACGGTGCAGGGAAAGGAAGATGCGGCGGACCTGTTCTTGTTCGAGCAAAAAACCGGATACTGCGACCACTTTTCCACCTCCATGGTGGTGCTCCTCCGCTCTGTCGGCGTACCTGCCCGATGGGTTAAGGGATTTACGCCCGGCGAGGTTCTGGCCGTAGACGGGGAGCCCGGCAGCGAGCGGTATACCGTACAGGTAAGGCAAAGCCACGCGCATTCCTGGGCGGAAGTGTATTTTCCTTCCGTCGGATGGGTTCCCTTCGAGCCGACGCCCGCCTCCGGCGGATCCGGCAGCGGGGAGGCGTCAGCTTCGCCCGCGTCGGCCGACCCTGACACAGGCGGCACCAATGCTTGGGAGCGGATGCGGCTTCAGCTCCGAAGCGAAATGGACTCCCTATTATCCATGGCACGTTGGGCTTACGACAGCTTGTCCACAGCCTATAACGCGGCTAGGGCATTCATCCCCAAGCTGCTGTCCACACCAGGGATAAGCTCTTTGGCGCAGTTATCCCTGGGGATCGCAGCTGCGGGAATGGCGGCTTTTATGCTCATTATGCACTTGTGGACAAGGAAAGCTCGCGCGGCCTCCTCTTCGGTGGGCGCAGTCGCTATCGCGGTGTACAGCTTGCGCCGTGCGGCGCTGCAGCGCTTCGGCGATCGGCTGTGGCGCCGCCTGCAGCGCTCGTACGGGCATGCGGAACCGTCAATGACGCTTCGTGAGTACGCCGCCTCCCGCCGCTGCCGGACCGAGATGCAGCGCATGGCCCTGCTCCAGCTGGCAAGGCAGCTGGAGATGCTGTACTACGCCGATCCGGTCTGTCCGGATACGTTGGTGACGCGGCGCACGCTGGCCGAAGCCTGGCGGAGCCTAAAGCAAAGCCTGTAGCCGCGAAGCTGCTGTTCCGCAGCTTCGCCGGATGCAGGCTTTTGCGGCTGCTTTTTTACAGCTGTGGACAAAACAGGTCAGCTTTGTACACGTTTCGACACGACTTTTGATGTACAGGCATTGCCCTTTATCCGACGGAAGCTTATAATTAGGTTCATTGAAAAAAAGGAACGATACAAGCAGGAGGAACCTATTAACCATGGAAAAACCTAATGAAATCATTGTGGTGCTCGACTTCGGAGGACAGTACAACCAGCTGATCGCCCGCCGGATCCGCGACTTGGGCGTGTACAGCGAGCTGCTGCCATATAACACCCCCGTCGAGAAAATCAGAGAGCTGAAACCCAAGGGTATCGTCTTCTCAGGCGGTCCTGCCAGCGTATACGGGGAAGAGTCCCCGCTGGTGGATCCTGCCGTTTACGAGCTCGGCGTACCGATCTTCGGCATTTGCTACGGCATGCAGATGATGGCTCATCAGCTGCAGGGCAAAGTGGAGCGCGCTTCGAAACGGGAATACGGCAAGGCGGAGGTTGATTTTGCCGATGCCTGCGGTCTGGTGCACGGTCTTGAAAAGAAGCAGACAGTCTGGATGAGCCACAGCGATCTGGTTGTTCAGCCGCCGGAAGGGTTCGTGGTCGATGCGAGCACCGAACATGCGCCGATTGCGGCGATGAGCCATCCGGACAAAAAAATGTTCGCCGTCCAGTTCCACCCGGAAGTGCGTCACTCCGTTTACGGCAATGACATGATCCGCAATTTCCTGTTTCATGTGTGCGAATGTGAAGGGACCTGGAGCATGGAAACCTTTATTGAAGACACGGTTCGCGAAATCCGCGAGCAGGTAGGCGACCAGAAGGTGCTTTGCGCGCTGAGCGGCGGCGTGGACTCGTCCGTCGTGGCGATTCTGATCCACAAGGCGATCGGCGACCAGCTTACTTGTATGTTTATTGACCACGGTCTTCTGCGTAAAGGCGAAGCGGAGAGCGTCATGGAAACGTTCGTCGGCAAGTTCGATATGAAAGTCGTCAAAATCGACGCGAGCGAGCGGTTCCTCGGCAAATTGAACGGTGTGGACGATCCGGAGCAAAAACGGAAAATCATCGGCAACGAATTTATCCGCGTATTTGAAGAAGAGTCGGCGCAGTTCGACGACTTTGCGTTCCTCGCACAAGGCACGCTTTACACGGATATTGTGGAAAGCGGTACGGCCACGGCGCAAACGATCAAATCGCATCACAACGTCGGCGGCCTGCCGGAAGATATGAAGTTCAAGCTGGTTGAGCCGTTAAAGGCGCTGTTCAAGGACGAAGTGCGCAAGGTAGGGGAAGAGTGCGGCTTGCCGGCGGAAATCGTATGGCGTCAGCCGTTCCCGGGTCCGGGACTTGCGATTCGCGTGCTTGGCGAAGTGACGGAGGAGAAGCTGGAGATTGTGCGTGAATCCGATGCGATTCTCCGCGATGAAATCGCCAAAGCGGGGCTTGACCGTGAAATCTGGCAGTACTTCACTGCACTGCCGAATATGAAGAGTGTCGGTGTCATGGGCGATGCCCGTACGTACTCCTACACCGTCGGCATCCGCGCCGTAACATCCATCGACGGCATGACGGCGGACTGGGCCCGCATTCCTTGGGATGTGCTCGAAAAAATCTCCGTGCGTATCGTCAACGAAGTGGATAACGTCAACCGTGTGGTCTATGATATTACCTCCAAACCGCCGGCAACGATCGAGTGGGAATAGTCAGGTTAAGCGCAATGGCAGTTTGAACGGCTAGAGCTTCAAAAAAAGCATCTGCGAAATCACGCAGATGCTTTTTTCTTTGTAGTACGCCCAGCATGGGCGTCATCTTTAGGGTGAAAGTCCTGAACGGGGGCTGGCGAGCGCCTACCGTAGCCAAGGGCAAGGGTGTCCGTCGCGAGGCGGAATCTGAAGGAAGCCGGAGGCA
>NZ_JBVASZ010000030.1:0-45791 GCF_057814255.1 Paenibacillus sp. F024 | reverse complement strand
CGAAAGGGCTGAGAAGTTTGCTTTCTCGTTATTTAGAGCTTTGTTAACCTTTTGGAACCGCCGTATGCGGACCCGCATGTACGGTGGTGTGAGAGGTCGGGGGCTAGGCGCCCCCTCCTACTCGATTCCCGATCGGCGGTTCTAAACCTCGGACGACCCCCATAGGTTTATAGTAACAGATTTTGGTTGGTCAAAGCGACGAGGAGGGGGACGTGCCGTGGTAGAAATGCCGGGGAAGGTGAAGCGCCAGGAGATCAGAATGCTCAATCGCAAGCTGCTGGAGGTATCCGGAGTGCTCAATGTAGAGAGCTTCGATAGCGAGGAATTTTTGCTGGAGACCGAGTGCGGGTATCTGATGATCAAGGGGCAAAATTTACATATCAAAAATTTAAGTCTCGAGCAGGGCCTGGTCGCGATTGAAGGGTATGTAAACGAGCTGGCGTATGTGGATACAAACTCCCAGGGCAAAACCAAGGGATTTTTCGGTAAGCTGTTTAAGTGACGCTGCAGATTCAATTTGTAACGCTGGGCATGATGTCTGCAGGAGGGCTCGCCTTGGGCGCGCTGTTCGACCTGTACCGGGTACTTGCTGGCCAGCTGAAAGTACCCTCTTGGCTGAAAGCCGTTCTGGATCTCCTGTATTGGTTCATCGGCACGCTGGTTGTGTTCCGGCTTCTTTATGAAAGCAATTGGGGCGAGGTTCGCCCGTTTATTTTTATTGGCCTTGGCATCGGCGTCATTTTTTATTTTTTGGTGTTTAGCCGTTCGGTGATTTGGGTAATTCGGGTTATCATCCGGATGGTGCTGGCTGCTATGCGCATCGGCAAGCAGCTGATCCAGCTGTTTATGATTAAACCTGTGATCGGATTGTATCGTCTTTTGATGATCTTTTTAGGATTTTTGCTCGCGGTGACTATTTTCCTTTATAAAACTGTGATACAATTATGTTATCCTGTGTGGAAATTGCTGCTGTGGCTGGTAAGGCCGCTTGGTCAGTGGATTCGCGCAAGGATTCTCCTTCCCGCATGGATGAAGCAAATCATGACAACTGTCGCAGCTTGGCTGAAAAAATTCAGATAAGATTCGGCTCTTATCGCAACCTGGGAGGATTCAAGGTTCATGCAGGCAACTTCTAAAGCAAACCATAGTGAGCCGCAAAACAAGGGCTCGTACCGCCGACGCCGCTTCGTGATGCTGGTGCTAGCTTGCTTTTTGTGTTGGGCCGGCATTACCCTGTGGGACCAGGTCGGCAAAATCGGCGACCGTAAAGAAAAATTAAGCGCTCTTGAGCAGAAGCAAGCGGAAACGCAGCAGATCAATGACAGCCTACAGCGTGAAATCGCAAGGCTCAACGACCCGGAGTACGTAGAGCAAAAAATTCGTAAAGAACTGCATTATGTAAAGCAAGGAGAAACATTATTTTATACCCCGAAGCCGCCACAGAAATAACCCAAGCAAATGATGGTCTAAGCCTTGTGTTGACCGTATTTTCTCCATAAGTTATAATCTGCATAGCTTCATTATTGTATTGTTTTGCACTGCTAACTATTTAAGGGAGGATCAGTTTACTTTATGGCAATTGAAGTGGGCAGCAAGCTGCAAGGAAAAGTAACAGGCATTACTCACTTTGGGGCGTTCGTCGAGCTTTCCGAGGGGGTTACCGGCCTTGTTCACATCTCGGAGATTGCGGACAACTATGTCAAGGATGTCAACGATCATCTCAAGCTGAACGATATCGTGACCGTGAAAGTGATTAATGTCGACAAAGACGGCAAAATCGGTTTATCCATCAAGCAAGCGGTGGATCGTCCGGTAGATGCTGCTCCGCCGACGAGACCCGCTCGTTTCGATAGACAGGGAGGCGACCGCGGAGGCTTCAACCGGGGAGACCGTGGGGATCGTGGAGGCCGTGGTGGTAAACCTCCCGCAAACAGACTTTCCTTTGAAGATAAAATGGCCCGCTTCCTGAAAGACAGCGAGGACCGCATTTCTTCTCTCAAGAAGAACACCGAGGGTAAGCGAGGCGGCCGCGGCGCGCGTCGGGACTAAGCGGGAAACGATATGACGAAGCTGTTCGGCTGACCTAGTTCGGACGGCTTTTTGCATTTCTGAGAGATTTCGCCGAGCGGACTTGACAAGCCCTTCTCCGGTATTATATACTCATGCTTGTTGCGGCGGCGTAGCTCAGCTGGCTAGAGCGTACGGTTCATACCCGTAAGGTCGGGGGTTCGATCCCCTCCGCCGCTATAAGAGCATCAGATCCGGCTCCACGGAAGTTGTGGGGCCGGATCTTTTTTTGGTTCGCTTTTTCCAATATTTGTCGCATCTTCCATGATGATCTCCCCGAATCGACAGGTTGTCACGCAAAGAGTGCTTGTCCGCGACGAACAAGAAGGGGAACAGGTATCGGTTTCTATTTTCACTGGATATTAAAAACGTTGAAGAATGCAGTGGGGACAGCGCTTTCACCGGATTCGCGGACGAACTTCTTTTTGTCGGAAAAAACTTTGGTTCGGCCAACTCATTCTGACAAACTTTCCACAGTGCACCACGTATACTAGGAACCACTAATAGTTTATGGGTGGTGTAATTATAATATGCACAAAAGTCAAATGTATTCCAAGATGGGAACGGTATGGTCGGGTTGGGTACAACGTAAGAGAAGGTCCGCTTCAAGCTTCTTCGTAGAAAACAGACTGGTCCAGTCGCTAGTCGCCAAGAGATGGTCCATTCTGCTGCTTGTGATGGCGTTCCTGCTGGGCCGGGCCATGATCTTGGAGCAGCTGGCGCCCTTTGCCGTCGCCTTCTTTGCCGTGATGTATTTCTTGAGGGGGGAGCTGCTCTTTTGGACCGGACTGTTCCTGATCGGAGGCAGCCTGTTTTCTCTGGAGCCTATGAACGCCGGCTATATTGCAGCTTCCATGCTGGTGTTTTTTCTCATTCAAAGAGGAGTGGAACGGTTCGAGCGTTCGGACATATCGTACGCACCCGTCATCGTGTTTGCCGCCACCTTCTTTGTACAGCTGTTTTCACACCTCGCTTCCGCCGGTCTCTCGTGGTATGCCTTAATGATGATCTGTATTGAATCGACGCTCAGCTTGATTTTGACTCATATTTTCCTGCAGGCCATACCCGTGTTTACCCTAACCAGAAAAAATTACAGTCTGAAAAATGAAGAGGTGATTTGTCTTATTATCCTGCTTGCCTCCGTCATGACGGGGACGGTGGGGTGGTTCATTGGCGAGGTAACACTGGAGCATGTGATGTCGCGGTATTTGATCCTCCTGTTCGCCCTTGTCGGTGGAGCCCCATTAGGGGCATCTGTGGGAGTGATCGCCGGACTCATTCTTAGCTTGGCCAGCTCCAGCGCGATCTACCAGATGAGCTTGCTCGCTTTTGCCGGAATGCTGGCGGGCTTGCTCCGGGAAGGCGGAAGGATGGCTGTGGCGCTGGGCATGCTGCTTGGGTCCTCCATCTTGTCCGTTTACCTCGGAACTCAATCCCAGGTGCTAAGCTCTACCTGGGAATCCGTGGCTGCGTTGGTGCTGTTCCTGCTCACCCCCAAGGGAATCCTTCAGACCCTTGCCAAATATGTGCCCGGCACCCAGGAGAATTTGAAATCCCAGCATGATTATGCCCGCAGGGTTCGCGATGTAACGGCAAACCGTGTTGAACAGTTCTCGGAAGTGTTCCGTCAGCTTTCGCGCAGCTTCAAGCAAATTACGGTGGATGTACAGCCGATGCGCAGAGAAGAAGAGGTTGGGCACTTCATGAATTCGGTGGCCGAAAAAACGTGTGCAGCTTGCTGGAAGCGGCAGCAGTGCTGGGATGACAAATTTTATCAGACTTATAAATATATGACCGATATGATGACGGAAGTGGAGCTGCGCGAAAGCATGACGCGTAAAGATCTTTTACCCGAATGGAAAAAGCAGTGCATCAAGCCGGATCAGGTACTCGAGGTGATGAAGCAGCAGTATGGCAAATACAAGAATGACCAGCATTGGAAAAAGCAAATCATCGACAGCCGCCAGCTAGTTGCCGAGCAGCTATCGGGTGTTTCTCAGGTCATGGAAGATTTGGCGAAGGAGATCAAGCGGGAAGGACAAGAGCTCTTCATGCAGGAGGAGCAAATTCGCAGCGCATTGGAGGAGCTGGGCTTGTCCATTCACAGCATCGATGTCATCAGTCTGGATGAAGGGAATGTAGAAATTGAAATCATCCATCAGTATACGAAAGGATTTGATGAATGCCGTAAAATTATTGCGCCTCTGCTTTCGGATATTCTTGGGGAAAACATTGCGGTGAAAAATGAGCAATCGCTTGAGCGAAAGGAGGGTTACAGTACCGTTTTATTCGGGTCAGCGAAGGAATATGAGGTGGAGACAGGAATCGCCGGAGCGGCGAAAGGAGGAGATTTGCTGTCCGGAGACAGCTTTAGCACGGTGGAGTTAGGCAACGGCAAATTTGCGGTAGCGCTTAGTGACGGCATGGGTAATGGCGAAAGGGCGCGGGCGGAGAGCAGTACGGCGCTCTCGATTTTGCAGCAGCTGCTGCAATCCGGCATGGACGAGAAGCTGGCGGTCAAATCGCTCAATTCGATTCTGATGCTGCGCTCGTCAGATGAGGTCTTCGCGACAGTGGATGTGGCTCTGATCGATCAGTACAGCGCGAATACGACCTTTATGAAAATCGGCTCGACGCCAAGCTTTATCAAAAGGGGGAATGAGGTCATTACCGTGACGGCGAATAATTTGCCTGTAGGCATTGTACAGGATATGGACATTGATCTTGTGAGCGTGCCTTTGAAGCATGGGGATATTTTGATTATGGTAACCGACGGCATCTACGATGCGCCGGGCCACGCCGTCAATAAAGAATTGTGGATGAAGCGCATGCTCTCGGAAATCGAAGCCGACAGCCCCCAAGATTTCGCGGACATTTTGCTCGAGCGCGTGGTAAGATATCATCATGGAGAAATCTATGATGATATGACGGTAGTCGTGGCGCGAGTCGACAAGTTCCGGCCGGAATGGGCCACCTTCCGCTGGCCCGGGATTCAGCGCATCGAGCGTCCGAAGACCGTGAGCTAATCCATTCATTTTGTTTAAGGGACATCCGTTCATTCGATAGGGCAGATGAGTATGCCCCTGAACGGATGCCCCTTTTTGTCCGAGATCCGAGTTTAGAATCCTCCCTTCTGGAAATGATATGTAATAGAGTAGAAGGGAGGATAGGAAGATGAAGCAGATTATTCTTATCACGGATGGCTGCTCGAACGTTGGGATCAGTCCGGCCGCAGCAGCGGCCCGTGCCAAGGCCGAGGGCATTGTGGTTCATGTGGTTGGTGTGCTGCATGCCGGTGATGCAGACGATTCGGCCGAGGCGGAAATCGCGGAAATCGCCAGGGCAGGCGGCGGAATGAGCCGCATAGTCCAGCCTTCACAGCTGTCCCCGACGGTTCAAATGATGACGCGCAAGACGGTTGCACAAACGATCCAGCAGGTTGTCGGTCGGGAGCTTCGCAGCATATTGGGACATGCGAGGCTTGATTTGCTTCCCCCGGATCAGCGTTCGGAGGTCGTCCGGGTCATCGACGATTTGTCGGAAACGGTTAGCTTGAAGGTGGCGCTGTTGATCGATACAAGCGCCAGTATGAAGCCCAAGCTGCAGGCGGTCAAAGATGCGATCGCAGATCTTCAGCTCAGCTTGCAGTCCCGGATGGGCGTAAGCCGTCTAGCCGTCTTTCATTTTCCGGGAAACATATCGGGAGATCAAGAGATTGAGATGGACCTTGATTGGACCAGCGAGCTTGCAAATCTGAATCGATTGTTTTATAAATTAAACATGAAGGGGACGACACCCACAGGTCCGGCTTTGCTGAAGGTAGTTCAATTTATGACTCAAGAAGCCGATGATAACAAAGAGGACGCAGCTTATACAGCCGGCAGCCTCTCGATTACAAGCGGCACTGTTATACCAAGCAAGGAAGGGATATTCCGTGACTACGTCGTTTGATCCCGCAATCCCTGTGGGAGCCTGGATTCAGGGCAAGTGGAACAAAAACAGATACCGGGTGGAGCGATTGCTTGGCGAAGGGGCCAACGGCAAGGTGTTTCTCGTGAGCCGGCGCAAGCGGTTTTATGCGCTTAAAGTTGGTTTTGACCCGGCAGACCATCAATCGGAAGTAAATGCGCTCAAGGCGTTATCGAAGTCTTCGACTTCCTTTCAGGATATGCTTGTTGAAGCGGACGATTTTTCACAGGGGGGCGTCGATTATCCCTTCTGTGTGATGCGATATATAAAAGGAAAGTCTCTATCCGACTTTATTAAACAATACGGAACCGATTGGATTCCTCTGATCGGACTGCATTTGCTCCGTAAGCTATCGGAGCTCCATGCCAGCGGCTTTGTCTTCGGAGATTTGAAGGCGGAGAACATGATCATTACCGGATACGGAGAAGTCGAGCTGATCGATTTCGGAGGGGTAACGGCCAAAGGCCGGTCGGTTAAACAGTTTACGGAGGTGTATGACCGCGGGTTTTGGAACGGGGGAACGCGATCGGCCGATGATGGCTATGATTTGTTCTCGTTTGCGGTGCTGCTGCTTCAAGTGACCGACCGGGAGAAAAAGTTTCAACGTGCGGCATCCATCTTGCCGCAAAACCGGAGTATCGAATGGCTGCTTGAGCTTTTGAAGGAGCGCGGGCAGCTGGCATCGGCAGCTCCTATGCTTCGCAAGGCGCTTACGGGACGGTATGGCAGCTCAAAACAGATGCTGGCCGACTGGCGGGCCCGCAGTCTGGGGAGCATGACCGTCCGTAAAAAGCCGATAAAGGACGATTGGATTAAGCTTTGCTTCGCCGCCTCATTAATTATTTTCGGTACGACCGTTTATTTGGTTTGGCCGTAGGGGCAGAACGCTGGAAAGCGGGTAATGAAAAGAAACGGGCTTTGGGGAAGCGAGAGGGACATGGGGATGGATACGGCACAATCATTATCCGCCAGAGTAGAGCGGTGCATACAAGACGAAATGCTGATCAAACCGGGGGACGGGGTAGTCGTAGCGGTATCGGGAGGACCTGATTCCGTGGCACTGCTTCATCTCCTGTTTGCGTTGTCCCATCGTTATGGCTGGAAGCTTGTCGCAGCCCATGTGAACCATGGTTTTCGGGGCTCTGAATCCGAAAGGGAGGCGGAGCTCGTAAGTGAACTGGCACAGCGGCTGGGCATTCCTTTGGCCTCCGCCTTCATCGACATGCCTCGCTATATTGAAGAAACGGGGATGAACCCGCAAGCGGCTGCTAGAGAGAAACGCTACGCTTTCTTGCTGGAGACGGCTGTCCGCCATCAGGCCCGTCGTATCGCCCTGGCACACCATGCGGACGATCAGGCGGAAACGGTCTTAATGCGTATACTGCGCGGGACAGGCCCCTCCGGATTGGCGGGCATTCCCATGAAGCGTAAAGAAAAAAATGATGTGGAACTTATTCGCCCTTTCCTGCGTATATACAAATCAGAGCTTCTGCACTATTGTTCCGAGCAAGGCTTATCCTACTGCACTGACAGCAGCAATTTGCAGACCAAATATTTCCGCAATCAAGTCCGGTTGGATGTGCTTCCTTTTCTTTCCCGGTATAATGATCAGCTTCCTTCCGCTTTAAACCGGTTGGCTGAAATGATGACCGGAGAGGACGACTATTTGGAAGCGGAAGCCCGGAGGCTTTGTACGTCCCATGTCTCCCGGGAAAACGATTCCTGGGTTTGGAGTGCGAAGTGGTTTGAAGGGGTACATGTTGCTTTACAAAGGCGATTGATTAAACTAATATTAAGTTATCTTGCTTCCGATTCGGAATCCATCGATTTCCTAAAAATCGAGCAGATTCGGATAGCCGCGCTTCGTAAGCAGCCAGCCAATTTCAGGCGGGTCATCGGACAGAACATTACGTTCAGCAGGGAATATGATCGAATTGCCGTACATACGATGATGTTATCACCTTCACCTTATGTCTACGAGGTCAAGAAGAACCAGCCGGAGCTGCTGATTCCTGAGACGGGGGTTCGAGCGGAGTTCCGGTGGCTTAAAGGGACAACGGAAAAGCCGGAGACGGGAAATCCGTACTCGGCTTGCTTCGATGCGGATGAACTGGCCTTCCCTGTCATTTTTCGAAGCCGCCATCCCGGGGACCGGATGCGCCCCTTGGGACTAAAAGGCTCGAAAAAGGTAAAGGATATGTTCATTGACGGCAAACTGCCGTTGAGTTTGAGGGAGAAGCTCCCGATTGTAACGGATGCCAAAGGACGCATGATTTGGCTTCCCGGAGTTCGGCGGTCGGGTCATGCGTTGGCCGGCGAAGGGACGAAGAGTGTGGTACATATGAAGCTGGACATTGATTTCATTTAAGAAGTAGGAGGATCTCTTTTGCAAAATGACGTTCAAGAAGTACTATACTCCGAGCAGCAAATTCAAGACAAAGTGAAGGAAATGGGCGAGCTGATCAGCCGCGATTTCGAGGGTCGCGATCCTTTGGTCATCTGCGTGCTCAAGGGTGCGTTCATTTTTATGGCCGATTTGGTAAAAAAGATTTCGATACCGCTGGAAATCGATTTTATGGCCGTTTCCAGCTATGGAGCCTCAACCAAATCGTCGGGTGTAGTCAAAATCATCAAGGATCTCGACATCTCTGTAGAAGGTCGTCACGTATTAATCGTTGAGGATATTATCGACAGCGGGCTGACGTTAAGCTATCTGATCGATGTGCTCGAAAGACGCAATGCGAAATCAATCACCGTCGCCGCTTTATTTGATAAGCCTGCGCGTAGAACAGTCGATTTGGATGCAGACTATAAAGGCTTCGTCATCCCGGATGCCTTCGTAGTGGGCTATGGTCTGGACTATGACGAAAAGTACCGCAATTTGCCGTATGTAGGCATATTGAAGCCGGAAGTGTACTCCCATTAGCATTTCTTGAGATGCCAAGACTTGCTGTGGTACAATATACAAAGTTGCCGTTTGCCTGAGAGGAGGTAGGGAATGAATCGCATTATACGCAATACAGGCTTTTATCTGCTCATTTTTTTGGTTACCGTCGGAATCGTTCATTTTATCAGCACGCAGAATGAGCAACAAGACATTATCAGCTACGATCAGCTCCGACAAACCTTAACGGAAAAGAATGTCGAATCGATCATCGTCAAGTACGATGCTCAAACGTATTTAGTTCGGGGGACATATAAAAATGCGCCATCGTCGAATAATAAAAATTTCGAATCCCGTGCGCCGTATGACCCGCAAATCTTTCGTTTGATTGAGACCAGCGACATTCCCCCGGGGAACGTTTACATCGAGAGAATGGAAGGGGACAATGTTTGGATTAGTTTCCTCACCTCCATCATTCCGTTCGTGATCATCTTCATTCTGTTCTTCTTCTTGCTGAATCAGGCCCAAGGTGGCGGTGGCAAGGTGATGAACTTCGGTAAGAGCAAAGCGAGGCTCTATAATGAAGAGAAGAAACGTGTCACCTTCGAGGACGTCGCCGGAGCCGACGAAGAGAAGCAAGAACTGGTTGAAGTCGTGGAATTTCTGAAGGACCCCCGCAAATTTGCGGCAGTGGGTGCCCGTATTCCGAAAGGGGTTCTTTTAAACGGACCTCCAGGTACAGGTAAGACGCTGCTTGCCAGAGCTGTAGCCGGTGAAGCCGGTGTGCCGTTCTTTAGCATCAGCGGTTCCGATTTCGTCGAAATGTTCGTCGGTGTCGGTGCATCCCGCGTACGCGATTTGTTCGAGAATGCTAAAAAGAACGCCCCTTGTATTATTTTTATAGATGAGATCGATGCCGTAGGTCGTCAGCGCGGAGCCGGATTGGGCGGCGGCCATGACGAACGCGAGCAGACGCTCAATCAGCTTTTGGTTGAGATGGATGGGTTTGGCGCGAACGAAGGGATTATTATCGTCGCTGCTACGAACCGTCCGGATATTCTTGATCCGGCACTTCTTCGTCCGGGCCGTTTTGACCGCCAAATTACAGTGGACCGTCCGGATGTGAAAGGCCGTGAAGCCGTTCTTAAGGTACACGCCCGCAATAAACCGCTGAATAAAGACGTGAAGCTGGATCAATTGTCCCGCTATACGACTGGATTCACCGGTGCGGATCTCGAGAATTTGCTTAATGAGGCAGCGCTGATTGCAGCCCGCCGCAACCGCAAGGACATCTCGATGTCCGAGATCGAAGAAGCCTTCGACCGCGTAATCGTCGGAACTCAAAAGAAGAGCCGGATTATCAGCGAGCGGGAGAAGAAAATGGTCGCTTACCACGAAGCGGGCCATACGATTGTTGGTCTTCATGTGGAAAATGCCGATGTAGTTCATAAGGTTACGATCATTCCTCGCGGCCGCGCAGGCGGTTACGTCATGATGCTGCCGAAGGAAGGCGAAGACAAAATGATGCAGACGAAGTCCGAGCTGCTCGATAAAGTCACCGGACTTCTGGCAGGCCGAGTATCCGAGGAGCTGTTTATCGGAGAAATCGGAACGGGTGCCTATAGCGATTTCCAACGGGCCACCGGCATTATTCGCCGTATGATTACGGAATTCGGGATGAGCGATAAGCTTGGTCCGATGCAGTTCGGTACATCGCAGGGCCAGGTGTTCTTGGGCCGTGATTTCGGGCATGAGCAGAACTATAGTGATGCGATTGCTTATGAAATTGACCAAGAAATGCAATCGATGATCCGGGCTTGCTATGAACGGGCCAAAGAAATTTTGACCCAATACCAAGACCAGGTTCGTCTGGTTGCGGAAACCTTGATCGAGAGAGAAACGCTCGAGAAGGAACAAATCAAAGAGCTGATCGAGAAAGGTTCGCTGCCGCCATTGGAGAAGGACAATTCCTCTGAAACCAAATCGGAGGAAGTGAAAGTGAACATCCAAAGCCAGCCTCCGCAGGAAAGTAAAGATAATAAATCGGAATTGGACAAAATGTATTCCAATGACGAAGAGGAAGATAAAAATAAAGATAAATAAGGATTCGGTTAAACCGGTGCTTGGTAAAGGCATCGGTTTTCTTTCTTTTAAGGACTGAAGCTGGCAGCATTAGGCATAAGTGGACATATGGTCCGGTATGGAGGAAGAGGCTTTTCGGGTTTGTACAATTTCCGGTCTTTTTATGGCGATATAAGCATTGACATAGCCCTGCCAGTTGTGTAAATTATGTTTAAATCTTTATAAGCTTTGTGAACATTTTCACCAGGCTGCTCCAGTCGAGGAAGGGCATTTTCGTCGCGGCTGAGGGGGCTAAGAAAAGGATGGTGCCTAAGTGGAAGCATTAGCATTGGAGCGAAAAGCGGAGCAGCAGCGTGAACTGAAGGAACGTATCGCTCAGTTGAAAAAAGAACGTAATGCCATAATTCTTGCTCATTATTATCAACGGGACGAAATTCAGGAAGTCGCTGATTTTCGGGGGGATTCTTTCTTGTTGGCGCAGAAGGCGGCAACCACCGACGCTGAAGTCATTGTCTTTTGCGGCGTCCATTTTATGGGGGAAAGTGCAAAAATTTTGGCTCCGAACAAGACCGTACTTATTCCTGATGAACGGGCCGGCTGTCCGATGGCGGACATGGTCAATGTTAATGGTCTTCGGGAGTTGAAGAAAAAGCATCCCAATGCCAAGGTCGTTGCGTACATTAATACGTCGGCCGATGTTAAAGCAGAAACGGATATTTGCTGTACATCAGCCAATGCCATTAAGGTCATCAACTCGGTTGATTCCGAAGAAATCATCTGGGTTCCCGATAAAAATTTAGGGGACTACGTTTCCAAATTTACAGACAAAAAGATGATTATCTGGGAAGGCTACTGCAACACCCATGACATGCTGACCGTCAAAGATGTAGAGGAAATGAAAGCCCAATATCCGAATGCGCAATTCGTGGTTCATCCGGAATGTCGTCCGGAGGTTGTCAAGCTTGGGGATTTTGTCGGCAGCACTACGGCGATCATTAAGTACTGCAAGGAATCCGACTGCCAGGAATTTATTGTAGGCACGGAAGATGGAACCGGTTACCAGCTGCGGCTGGACAGCCCGGACAAGAAGTTTCATTTTGCCACAAAGTACCTGGTTTGTCCTAATATGAAAGTGAACAATTTGAAAAAAGTGGTCAAATGTCTGGAGACGAACAGTCCCCAAATTTATGTGCCTCAGCACGTGGCCGATCAGGCTAAAGCATCCTTGGAGCGCATGCTGCAGGTCAAGTAGCATGCGCTACTTCACTTCTCGAACGGGTGGGTTGGAAGCCAATGATTCCGCGTTACTTGGTTAATTTTGATTTAGAACAGCTTCCTCATGTTTATACGGATGTCATTGTGATCGGCGCGGGAATTGCCGGTCTTTTTACCGCTTTGAAAGCGGCTGAAAAGCATAGGGTGCTGATGGTGACGAAAAAATCGCTGCTGGACAGCAATACCCGGTATGCCCAAGGGGGCATCGCGGCGGTGATATCGGACGAGGATTCTCCTGCGTATCACCGGCAGGATACACTCATTGCCGGAGCCGGGCTGTGTTCTTCCGCTGCCGTTGACGTTCTGGTCCATGAAGGTCCGGAGGGCGTTAAGGATCTGATCGGTATGGGTACGGAGTTCGATATGGAGGACGGCCGTTACGCCTTAACGAAGGAAGGGGCGCACAGCCAGCGGCGTATTCTTCATGCCCAAGGCGATGCGACCGGTGCGGAGATCGTACGTGCGCTTTCAGAGAAGATGAAGCAGGAGAAGAGCATTGAGATTTGGGACGACCACATCGTTATCGACCTGATCACCGATGACGGAATATGCTATGGCGCTTTGGTGCAAAAGCCGGACGGACAAAAGGTGTTCGTGCGGGCCAATGCGACGATTCTTTGCACCGGAGGGGCAGGACAGCTGTTTCGGTATACAACCAACCCCGAGATAGCCACAGGTGACGGAATCGCCATCGCCTACCGCGCAGGAGCGGATATACGCGATGTAGAGTTTGTCCAGTTTCATCCCACGGCATTATGCTACCCGGGGGCTCCGAGGTTTCTGATCTCGGAGGCCGTAAGGGGAGAAGGTGCAGTGCTCCGCAACATCAAGGGCGAGCGTTTTATGGAGCGATACCATCCCCAACTGGAGCTGGCGCCGCGGGATATTGTCGCGCGGGCCATTGTCAGCGAGATGGAGCAGACGAAGTCGACGTTTGTTTATATCGATTTTACCCACGAATCACATGAGTCGGTGAAGCGCCGGTTTCCGACCATCTATGAATTCTGCTTGAATTACGGTTTGGATTTGTCGTCCGACTGGATTCCGGTCGCCCCGGCAGCCCATTATATGATGGGTGGAGTGGAGACGGATTTATACGGAGAAACCACCGTGAAGCGTTTATTCGCATGCGGTGAGGTATCCTCTACCGGCGTTCACGGCGGTAACCGGTTGGCCAGCAACTCTTTGTCCGAAGCGATTGTGTTCGGACGGCGGATTGTTGAGCGGATTGAAAAGCTTTCGCCGATCGAAACGGTACCGCATGTGCGGGAGGAACGGCGCTCAAAGGACAACGCGATTCAACCGGTTGTTGAGAAGAAGCTGAAGCTTCAGAAGCTGATGCTTCGCTATGCAGGGCTAAAGCGGCATGCAAAGGGATTGGCCAAGGGTTATGAAGAACTTAGGCGTCACCTGTCTTATTTGGACAACTGCTTGTCCAAGCGGGAGGAGTACGAGTTTGCCAATCTGCTCATATGCGGGATCTTGACCACCCAGGCTGCATTGATTAGGGAGGAAAGCCGCGGGGGACACTACAGAGAAGATTTCCCGGAACGGGACGATCTGGTATGGCGTAAGCATACCGTGTTCAACCGGGTGAACGGAATTAAGGAAGGGAGAAGCGATGATGTTTGAGTTGAATCCAACCGTTCTGAATGAGAGCCTAAAACGGTGGCTGGAAGAAGACATCGGCATGGGCGATGTCACGACGATGACCACCATCCCTTCCGATTCAATGTCCAAGGGGATAATTCATGTAAAGGATCACGGCGTTGTGGCCGGCCTTCCTGTCGCGAAGGCGGTTTTTGCCCAGGTGGATCCTCAGCTTCAATTTGAGGCTAAAGTGAACGATGGAGATAACGTCTCCAAGGGTACCGTCATTGCTGAGGTTAGCGGAAGCACCCGCAGCATTCTGCTGGGGGAACGGCTGGCGCTCAATTTGCTGCAGCGCATGTCAGGTATCGCCACCCGGACAAGCCAGTTTATCGATCGGCTGGAGGGGGGTTCCTCGCGCCTGGTCGATACGCGCAAAACGACTCCGGGCCACCGCATGCTGGAGAAATACGCGGTACGCGTCGGCGGAGGGCATAACCATCGATTCGGATTATACGATGCTGTCATGATCAAGGACAATCACATCAAGGGAGCCGGGGGCATTGCGAAGGCGATTCAATCTGCACGAGCTCACATCCCTCATACGATGAAGATTGAAATCGAAGTGGAAAATTTCGTACAGCTCGATGAAGCGTTAAGTGCGGGCCCCGATATCATTATGCTGGACAATATGGTGCTGGAGCAAATGAAGGAAGCGGTGCTGCGCATTAAACAGCGGGCTCCGCATATCATTGTAGAAGCGTCGGGCAATGTATCGTTGGACAATATACGTGAAGTCGCTGAAACCGGCGTCGATGTCATTGCCGTGGGCCGGTTGACTTACTCTGTCCAGTCATTGGATATCAGCCTGGACTTGAATGAGCAGAAGGGTAAGAAGGAGGATCCTGCATGATCTTGGTGGTTGACGTGGGCAACACGAATATCGTACTCGGCATTTACGAGGGTAAGCAGCTGCTGCATCATTGGCGGCTTAGCACGAACCGGTCGGCCACCACGGACGAATACGGCATGATGATGGTGAATCTGTTCCGACATGCGGATATTGAATTGGAGCAGGTCGAAGGAATTATCATCTCTTCGGTCGTACCGCCGCTTATGTTTGTGCTGGAGCATTTATGTTTAAAATATTTAAAGAAAACACCATTGATCGTCGGGCCTGGAATCAAAACCGGTCTTAATATCCGCTATGAGAATCCAAAAGAAGTGGGAGCGGACCGGATTGTCAATGCCGTGGCAGCGATCGAATTGTATGGTTCACCCTGTATCGTGGTCGATTTTGGAACGGCCACTACATTCGATTATATTGATGAAGGCGGTCAGTACGTTGGCGGCGCCGTTGCGCCCGGGATTGGGATTTCGACGGAAGCCCTTTATCAGCGGGCAGCCAAGCTGCCGCGGATTGAACTGACCAAACCCAAAAGCGTGGTTGGACGAAATACGGTTGCATCTATGCAGGCGGGCATTATTTACGGCTTTGCGGGCCAGGTTGATGGTATTGTAGACCGGATCAAACAGGAATTCGGCTCAGAGCCTAAAGTGGTTGCGACCGGCGGCCTGGCGGAATTAATTTCGAGCGAATCCCGTACCATTGAGCTGGTAAATCCTCTGCTTACATTGCAAGGACTACAAATCATTTACGAACGAAATGTCGGATAACTTTTGTGCTGCAAAGCCATATTCGGGTACTAGAGAAGGAGCGGCATCATGCAGGATTATTTGATAAGAGCGACGGCGTATGAAGGGAAAGTGCGGGCTTTTGCAGTAAAAACGACCGGGATCGTAGAAGAGCTCCGGCGGCGGCATCTCACTACGCCAACCGCTACAGCGGCATTGGGGCGTACGGTAACCGCGGCTCTCATGATGGGTATCATGCTGAAGGGTGAAGAAAAGCTGACGGTACAAGTGAAAGGCGGAGGCCCTATCGGTCAGATCGTAGCGGATGCGAACGCCAAAGGGGAAGTGCGCGGCTATGTAGACAACCCGAGTGTCGACTTGCCCCTCAATTCCATCGGCAAGCTTGATGTGGCCGGCGCCGTCGGTACAGACGGATTTTTATATATAACCAAAGACCTTGGCTTAAAGGAGCCTTATCGCGGAAGCGTACCGATCGTCTCCGGAGAGCTGGGTGAAGATTTCACGTATTATTTTGTCAAATCGGAGCAGACCCCATCGGCTGTCGCTTTGGGTGTGCTTGTGGACGTTGACTATACCGTCAAAACGGCCGGAGGCTTCATTATTCAGCTGCTTCCGGGGCTTGGAGACGAGGAAATCGGACAAATCGAGAAGGAGCTGAGCGCTCTTCCTCCCATCACCACGCTGCTGGACCGTGGCGAATCGCTGGAATCCATTCTGGAAACTCTGCTGCCCGGGGCCAAGGTGCTTGAGCGCAGAGACGACGTCCGTTTCCAGTGCAAATGCTCGCGTGAGCGTGTGGAGCAGACCCTGATTAGTCTGGGGCGCTCTGAGATAGAGCAGATGCTGGAAGAGGATGGGCATGCGGAAGTGGTGTGCCATTTTTGCAATGAAAAGTACCATTTCAGCGGGGAGGATTTGAAAATCCTTATTCAGGCCTTGTAAGCCAGGAGAACGTTCGGGCGGAGGCGCTCTGTCCGAATGTATAGAGAGCGACAATCGAGGGGATAGGATATGCGAAACGTAAAGGTGCTATGGGGAATGATCGTTGTTTTGCTGATCGCCGTTGTCATCCTCTCCTCCGTACTGACGGCCCAGAACTTACAACCACCCGATTCAGACAACATTCAGGACCAGCCTCAGAATGGAAGAGAGGCACGCATTGTCGCCACCGTTGGAACCAAGAACATTACCATCGGAGACGTAGAGGAGCAGCTGCTCCAAAAGCATGGAAGTCAGCAGCTGGACCAAATGATAGATCAGGAAGTTATTCGTGCAGAGGCTGAAACGCAAGGGATTCAAGTGAGTGAAAGCGAAGTTCAGCAGGAGCTGAAACGGATGCAGCAGGGCTATGACAGCGAAAGCCAGTTTTACGAATTGATGAAAGAGCAGCTTGGCTTTACTCCCGAGGCTTTGAAGAAGGATGTATACAACAAATTGCTTGGCGACAAAATTACGATTCAAGGCATTGTCATTACGGATCAGGAAGTAGAAGCTTACATCCGTGCCCATCAAGAAGAGTTTAAGCCCCGCATACAGCTTAAGCTGCAGCATATTGTGGCTGCCAACCGGGATCAGGCGCAAAGAGCGCTCGATGACTTGGCCAAGGGCGAAAGCTTTGCTCAAGTAGCCAGGGAGCGTTCGCTTGACGACGCCACGCGGGACAGTGGTGGAGATTTAGGCTGGCTTGATGATGATGATCCATTCATCCATCCGGCTGTAATGAAAGCGGCCGGATCACTAAAACCGGGAGAAATCAGCAAGCCCGTTGAGGCTGACGGACATTATGTGATTGTTCGCCTTGCGGATCGGAAGGAGCAGTCCAAGGGCAGCCCGGAGGAACTGCGCGAACAAGTCCGTAAGGAGCTTGCTTTACGTGAAGCTCCGCCCCTAAATGAAACGCTGAAGAATCTCAGACAAAAGTGGAATGTGACCATTCGCGAGTCTTTCTAACTAGAGCAGTGCCCGAAAATGTGTATTGACAACCTCCTTAAGGGTTGATAAGATAAAATTATAATACCTAGCAAAATACTCGGATATTTTGATGTGAACTTGAGGAGGAGAACGGAATGGCCAGACTAGTACAAAATGTAACGGAATTAATTGGGGATACTCCGCTTGTGAAATTGAACCGTGTCGTACCGGAAGGCAGTGCGGAGGTCTATGTTAAGCTCGAGTTCCAAAACCCGGGTGCAAGTGTAAAAGACCGCATCGCCATCAGCATGATCAATGTGGCTGAACAAGAGGGACGCATTAAACCGGGCGATACCATTGTGGAGCCGACAAGCGGTAATACAGGTATCGGTCTGGCTATGGTCGCTGCCGCTAAAGGGTACAAAGCGATTCTGGTTATGCCGGAGACCATGTCTATGGAAAGACGTAACCTCCTTCGCGCTTACGGTGCGCAGCTGGTGCTGACGCCTGGAGCAGAAGGAATGAAGGGCGCGATTAAGCGCGCGGAAGAGATTGTAGCCGAGAACCCTAGCTACTTTATGCCTCAGCAATTTAAGAACCAAGCGAACGTCAAAATCCACCGCGAGACAACAGGACCTGAAATCGTGGAAGCCATCAAATCCCACGATGGTAAGCTGGATGCCTTTATCGCGGGAATCGGCACAGGCGGAACGATCACCGGCGCCGGCAGCGTTCTGAAGGAAAGCTTCCCGAACATCAAGGTCTATGCCGTTGAGCCGTCGGCATCTCCCGTATTGTCCGGAGGCAAGCCGGGTCCGCATAAAATTCAAGGGATTGGCGCTGGATTCGTACCGGATATCCTGAATACTAATATCTACGACGGCGTTATCGCTGTGGAGAACGATGAAGCATTCGAAACCTCCCGCCGTGTAGCCAAAGAAGAAGGCATCCTGGGAGGCATCTCCTCCGGGGCGGCGATTTTCGCTGCGTTGAAAGTGGCGAAGGAGCTTGGCGCAGGCAAGCGCGTCGTAGCGGTTGTTCCAAGTAACGGCGAGCGTTATCTGTCTACTCCGCTGTATCAATTCGAAGACTAATAGTAGTAAGCCTGCGCGGCCTGGTGCCTCGCAGGCTTTTTTAGTGCGCCCAAACACGAGAAATAAAACGCTTTACAAAAATCTTGAGATAAGATAATATGAAATCACTTACTAAACCGATTTATCAAAACCGGTTTAGTAACGGAGTCAGCAAAAGGAGATCACATGATGAAAACCGTTAAAATGGAAGATATAGCTAAAGCGGCCGGTGTTTCCAAGAGCACCGTTTCCCAATTTTTGAATAAGCGTTTTGAGTTTATGAGCCAAGAAACGAGAGAGAAAATCGAAAGGGTCATAAAAGAAACCGGTTACCAGCCTAATGTTCTTGCAAGGAGCTTAAAAGTAAAAAAAACAAACACCATAGGGGTCATTGTTTCTAATATTATGTATTATTTTTCGACGGCGGTCAGCCGCGGGATTGAGGATTACTGCAACCAGCATAATTACAATGTGATTCTATGCAATACAGACAATAATCCGGAAAAGGAAAAGAAATATTGGGAAATGTTATTGACTAAACAAGTGGATGGAATCATTACTGCTTCTTCCAATATAGAAAACAATGAATTCCTGCATGACATGATTGAAAAAAATTTTCCCGTCGTACTGATCGATAGAAAGCTGCCGGATGTCAAGGTAAGCGGCGTCTTTTCAGATAACGTTGGGGGAGCCCGAGCGGCAGTCGATCATTTGGTTGAACTTGGGCACAGAAAAATCGCTTACTTATCTCCTACTATCCAAGGAATATCACCTAGACAGGAACGTTACGAAGGCTATGTCCAAGCCTTAAAAGCACATCAAATTGAAGTGCAAACCGATTATATTCAGTTTATTGATCAGGTGTCCTATACAAAAGAGAGTCTGATGACATTTTTACGTCTTCCAAAACCGCCTACGGCTATTCTCTGCACAAACGATTTGGTCACGATGGAGGCACTGAAGATATTAAAGGAAGAAGGCATCAGAATACCTCAAGATTTGGCGTTAATCGGCTTTGATGATTCTCCTTGGACGATCCTAATGGATCCTCCGTTGACAGTAGTGGCCCAGCGAACTTATGAAATTGGATATAAGAGTGCAGAGTTTCTTCTCGACCAAATCAAAAATCCGAAATCCAAGCGATTTCAGTCCCACATTTTTGATTGCAAGCTGCAGGTGCGAAAGTCTTGCGGTTTTCAATAAAGCATTTCGCATTCAAATGGTTGATTTGTATGAAGTTGAAGGAGGAAGAGGAAATCTATGAATCAACCAAAAATTTTGAGAAAAGGGAAAGCGATTTCATTGTGCAAGGGTAAAGACCCCCCCTATGTAAGGAGAAAAATGCAATAAAGCATTTTTTTAAATACTAAACCGGTTTATGAGGAGGATGTTTCAATGGATTTCAGACTTAGCGAAGAAGAAGTGATGATTAAAAAACTCGCCAGGGATTTTGCGGAAAAGGAAATTCAACCGCTTGCTAAACAATGGAATGAAGAAGGAGGATTGCCGAAGGAAATTTTTCACAAGATGGGCGATCTCGGACTTGTCGGGGTTCCATATCCGGAGGAGTACGGCGGAGTAGGGGGGAGCTGGCTGGCTTTCGTTCTGGTTCATGAAGAACTGTCCCGCATCGACCCGTCCGTAACGAACTCGATTATGGGCAATTCCTCGGTATGCTCGTTATTAAATGCCTTTGGTACGGAGGAACAGAAGCGGGAATGGCTCCTTCCGATTGTCAAAGGGGAAAAAATTGGTGCGATTGCTTTAACGGAACCGAATGCCGGCTCCGATGCGAGAAACTTGAAAACAACGGCCCGGCTTGAGGGTAACCACTGGGTGATTAACGGCAGCAAAACGTTCATCTCCAATTCAGGTACCGATATCACAGGTCCGGTCATCGTCGCCGCCGTAACCAACCAAACGGACAATAAAAAGCAGATCAGTACTTTCGTCGTGCCAAGCGGTACCCCAGGTCTCATCGTTAGCCCTCAGTTGAAAAAAATCGGGTTCTGCGGAAACGATACGCGGGAGTTAACCTTCGAAGACTGCCGAATTCCGAAAGATTATTTATTGGGTGATGAAACGAAAGGCTATAAACAAGCCTTGGAAACCATCTCTTCGGGCAGATTTTTGATCGCCGCTATGGGACTGGGTTTGGCACAAGGCTGTTTGGATATGACGCTTCAATATGTCCATGAAAGAGAAGCTTTCGGCTCTTTATTGAAAGATTTCCAAAATACCCAGTTTCAATTGGCCGAAATGGCTACGAAAATTGAGCTTTCCCGCCTGATTACCTATAAGGCCGCTGCTTTAAGGGACATGGGACAACCGTTTGCGATGGAAGCTTCCATGGCCAAAATGTATGCTACGCAATCGGCTATGGAAGTCGCTCATGCCGCTGTACAAATGCACGGAGGCTATGGGGTGATGAAGGAATACGACGTATCACGGTTTTTCGGTGACGCCAAAGTACTGGAAATCGTCGAAGGAACAAACGAAATCCAGAAGATTGTTATTTCCCGCTTGCTGTATAACCATTTTAAACAATAAGAGTCGGGTAGCTTAGCAGATAAGGCTAAACCTTCCAAAGGAGATCAACCCATATGAATATTTTGGTGTGTATCAAGCAAACCTTCGATACCGAGGAGAAGATTGCGGTTTTGGACGGCCAAGTTGCAGCGGATGGTGCGGAATACATTGTGAACCCCTATGACGAATATGCACTGGA
The DNA here is from genome assembly GCF_057814255.1 of Paenibacillus sp. F024. Classification (NCBI taxonomy): domain Bacteria; kingdom Bacillati; phylum Bacillota; class Bacilli; order Caryophanales; family Paenibacillaceae; genus Paenibacillus; species Paenibacillus sp. F024. The sequence goes on along the minus strand of NZ_JBVASZ010000030.1, from coordinate 24,556 downwards.
AGAAGCGATCCGGCTAAAGGAAAATAAAGGCGGAGAAATCACAGTTGTGAGTGTAGGCCCGGACCGCACGGAAGCCGCTTTGCGGACCGCGCTGGCCATGGGTGCCGACAAAGCCGTTCTGGTCAGCGATGATGTGCTCATAAGCGATGAATTGGTTACAGCTAAGGTATTGTCCGCTGTGGCTCGAAGGAACAGCTATGATCTTATTCTTTCTGGGTGCATGTCGATCGATAACGGCTCCTCTCAGGTGGGCCCGCGTATAGCGGAGGAATTGGATATTCCCCATGTTTCGGTTGTAACCGGATTAGAAATAGCAGATGGTAAAGCGGTGGTTGAACGGGACGCCGAGGGAGACTTGGAAATCGTGGAATGCTCGCTCCCCGCGCTCTTTACCGCCCAGCAAGGTCTCAATGAGCCCCGTTATCCGTCGCTTCCGGGTATCATGAAAGCCAAAAGCAAACCATTGGAACGGTTAACCCTAGCCGATTTAGCATTAGATCCGCAGCGCTTGGCAGCAATGACGGAAGTGATAGAGACCTACCTTCCTCCACAAAAACAACCCGGCAAACGGCTTAAGGGTGAAGTGACAGATCAGGTTAAAGAGTTGGTCCGGCTGCTTCGTTCGGATGAAAAAGTGATCTAGAGTAGGAGGAATGTCAAAATGAACAGACATGTATTGATTTTTGCGGAAACACGCGAAACCGGCCTGCGCAACGTTGCCCTTGAATCATTGGCTGCGGCAAGAAGGATTGCCGGGGGAGGACAAGTTACCGCTGTTATGTTCGGAAGCGAAGTAAAAGAGCATGCCGTGAAGCTAGCGAAATTCGGGCCTGATCAAATCGTCATCGTACCCAACCCAAAATTAAATACGTATACATCAGACGGTTATGCCCAAGCCTTTACGGAGGTCATCCGCAGGGCTAATCCTGACGCTATATTACTCGGTCATACGGCTATCGGCAAAGATATGGCAGCGCGAGTGGCCGCCCGGTTGAATGTGGGATTACTATCGGATTGCACTGGCCTAGAGGTGGCGGATGGAGATATCGTTTTTGATCGACCCGTTTATTCAGGTAAAGCTTTTCAGAAGAAAAAGGTTCAAGAAGGCATCTTATTTGCCACCCTACGTCCTAATAATATCGCTACAGACGGGTTACAGGAAACAGGAAACGCTAAGATTGACGAATGGTCTGTTGAAATCAAAGACTTGCGGTCTGTTGTACGGGAGGTCGTCCGAAAAACGTCTTCCGGAATGGATTTGAGTGAAGCTAAAATTGTGATATCCGGGGGCCGGGGGCTCAAAAGCGCGGACGGTTTTGAGCCGCTTAAGGAATTGGCGGACACGCTTGGAGGTGCTGTCGGTGCTTCCAGGGGAGCATGCGATGCGGGGTATTGCGATTATTCTTTGCAGATCGGCCAAACAGGTAAAGTGGTTACGCCCGATTTGTATATCGCTTGCGGTATTTCCGGTGCCATTCAACATTTGGCAGGCATGTCCAATTCCCGCGTCATTGTCGCGATTAACAAAGATCCGGAAGCGCCTATTTTTCAAGTTGCCGACTATGGCATCGTCGGAGATTTGTTTGATGTCGTTCCTTTGCTGACGCAAGAATTTAAAGCGATGCTTTCGAGGGGCTGATCTTTCCGGGATTCCCGAGCGAAAACAAGGAGGTTCATCTTATGCTTATGTTTTTGCATTCCCTCGGTTTTTTGCTGGCTGTGGGGTACGCAACCTATCTTATGGTCTATGTGCTGAAAAGCCGCTTTCAATTTATTCGTTTGGGCCGGGAGATGGCAGCTCCGATGAGCATGAAAGACCGGATGAATGAGATTTGGGTCAACGTATTTGGCCATAAGAAGCTTCTGAAGGACCGAAAAAGCGGAATCATGCATGTAATTATGTTTTACGGGTTTATCATATTGCAATTCGGCGCTTTGGAATTGATTGTTAAAGGTTTTGTGAAGGGTTGGGAAGTGCCGATTGATCCCTTCCACAAGTATTTCAGCTTATCACAGGAAATAACGGTGGTATTGGTGCTTTTCGCGGTTTGCTATGCCTGCTATCGAAGGTTCATTGAAAAGCTGGAGCGATTGAAGAGGGGACTTAAAGCGGGTATCGTACTTATTTTTATCGGCTCTCTGATGCTTACCGTGCTGCTGTCTCTAGCGTTTGAGGCCATTTGGCTGGAGCGGGATATGAGCGTATACGCCCCATTTTCCTCCTTGATGGCGATGGGGTTTTCCGGTATGGGTTCCAAGGCAGCCGGAGGTTTGTTTTATCTGTTTTGGTGGCTGCATTTGATCACTTTATTGGCGTTCGCCGTGTATGTACCGCAGTCCAAGCATGCACACTTGATTTTCGCTCCGATCAATATCTTTCTTAAAAAAGCGGACCCTCCGGGGAAGCTGTCCAGCATCAATTTTGAAGATGAAACCCTTCAGGAATACGGTGTGAGCAAGGTCGAACAGTTTCGTCAGGATCAGCTTCTTGATTTCTACTCCTGCGTCGAGTGCGGCCGCTGCACAAGCGTGTGCCCGGCAGCCGGTACGGGGAAGATGCTTTCGCCGATGGATGTCATTGTGAAGATGCGGGATCATTTGACGGATAAAGGCGCCGCCATCACTTCCCGCTCTCCTTGGGTCCCGGCCGTTGCATTTGGTCAAAATACCGAAAGCGCTTCGTGTAATGCCGCCGAAGTCAATCTCATCGGAGATGTGATCTCGGAACAGGAATTGTGGGCTTGCACGACATGCCGTAATTGTGAGGATGCTTGTCCGGTAGCCAATGAGCACGTTGAAATGATTGTAGACATGCGGCGTTCACTGGTGCTGACGGAAGGAAAGATGCCTGCGGAGCTTAGCCGGACGTTTCAAAATATTGAACGGCAGGGGAATCCGTGGGGGATGAACCGAAACCAAAGGGTGAACTGGCGGGACAACTTGGAAAAAGATATCGCCCCTACTGTAAAAGAAGTAGACGATTTCGAATATTTATTTTTTGTCGGTTCGATGGGTTCATATGACAGAAGAACAATCAAGGTCTCGGAAGCTGTTGTCAAGCTGCTGCATACGGCAGGGGTAAAAATCGCTATCCTTGGAAACGAGGAAAAAAACTCGGGCGATACGGCGAGACGCTCAGGTAATGAATTTATGTTCCAGCAATTGGCTAGGGAAAATATCGAGACTTTCCAAAAATACAATGTAAAAAAAATTGTGACCGCCTGTCCGCATACGTTCAACACGTTTAAAAACGAGTATCCGGAATTTGGTTTGCGGGCGGAAGTATACCATCATACCGAATTGCTGTTCAATCTGTTGAGGGAAGGCCGTCTGAAGCCCAAAAATGAGGTCAATGAACGCATTACTTATCATGATTCTTGTTATATGGGGCGCTATAACAATGTATACGACATGCCGCGCGAAGTATTGAGGGCGATTCCCGGGATTGAACTTGTCGAAATGGAGCGAAGCCGTGAGAACAGCATGTGCTGCGGGGCCGGAGGGGGAATGATGTGGATGGAAGAGAAGGAAGGTAAACGCGTGAATGTGCAACGAATGGAACAAGCGTTAAGCGTTCATCCGACCATGATAGCCAGCGCATGTCCCTATTGCCTGACGATGATCAGTGACGGGGCCAAAGCGAAAGAAATGGAAGGTACGGTACAATCGATGGATATCGCTGAACTTGCTCAAAGCTGTTTGATCCTTTCCATGAATATCCTAAAATCCCATTGACAGGGTATCAAGCGGGTGATAAGATTAGATGCAGTGAAACCGGTTTCAGCAACCGGTTTCATTATCGGATATTTCACCAGTCGATACTATTGATTTAATGACAAAAGGATGGGATGAAGTGTTACAGGAAAAGTTCAGTCAGAAGCACAGTGTTTCACGTCCGACCATCGATGATGTCGCTCGAACAGCCGGGGTTTCAAAGACAACCATTTCTCGATTCTTAAGCGGAAAATTCGACTCCATTGCCGAAGCCACCCGAAAGCGGATTCAAGAAGTAATCATGGAGCTCAATTATAGACCTAACCAGATGGCGCGCGGATTAAAAAAAGACAGAAGCTATTTGGTCGGATTCGTCATGGCCGATATAACGAACCCCTATTCGGTCGGTGCGTTACGGGGAGCGGAAGACGTTTGCAGAAAGAACGGATATAACTTAATGGTGTGCAATACGAATAACGATCCTGAAATTGAAAGGAATTATATTTATCTTCTCCAGGCACACCGGATTGACGGGTTACTGATTACTCCAACAGGCTTCAATAACGATACGCTTAATGAACTTTCAAACGACTACACATCGGTTGTACTGGTGGACCGGAAAATGCCGGAGTTCCAGTTTGACGTGATTGGCTCAGACAACTATAGATCAACGCAGGAGGCTGTACAGTTTTTACTTGATTATGGATATGACAGAATTGCGTACTTCAGTGAGCCGTTTGACCATGTAATGACACGCTTAGAGCGTGTACAGGCATTTCGCGATACCCTTCATACGGTGAATCACCCTAGCGTCCATGACGTCTATTCCATCGATTTGAACGTGGAGGGCCAGCTGGAACAAAAGGTAAATCAATTTTTATCGGAGACCGGACATTGCTCCAGAGCGATTTTTGCCGGAAACGCGGTCATGTTATTGAAGATAATCACTACTCTGCAGAACAAAGGAGTACAAATACCCGAGCATGTTTCGATGATCGGATTCGATGATCCGGAATGGGCGTCCCTAATCGGCACCGGAATTACCACCATCGCCCAACAAACGCATCAAATCGGAATGTTGGCTATGGAACAAGTATTGAAGCGCATCAATGGGATAAAAGAAGACCCGCAAAAAATTCAGCTTCCGACAAAATTAATGGTGCGTGGATCTACTCCCAGAAGAAAATAATCGGGATATCCATCCAAACCATTCCCATGATCAAATTTTTTTTAAAACGTAATGGAACCGGTTTCATTGAATGAACAGGAAGTGGAAAATTGGCTGGTTATTTTTTTGAAATGCAATGGAACCGGTTCCATTGCAGGATCTCAGAGGAGTGAAGAAGATGACGGCGGTGTTTATCGCAGTTTCCGCTTATGAACGTGATTTGGTTTCTGCCCAAGGGTATGAAGCTCTTATTCAATGGATCGCACTATCCAATGCCAACGGAGTGGAAATTCGCCGAGAGCTGCTGCCGGAAGGGAATCTGCAGTTACATATGATACGGTCGGAGATAGAACGGTACGGTATCGATTCGACTTATTCGACTCCGGTTGAACTATGGAGGGAAGACGGGTCGCTCAACAAGCCTAAGCTGGTTGAAGCTCTTCAAGAGGCTAAGGAACTGGGAGCGCGGATCATAAAGGTGACGTTGGGTGCCTACCTTCCGGGAGTATCTCCATTGGCAGAGCTCAAATCTCTACTGCTGCAAATGCAATGGGACGGACCACCATGTGAATTCACGGTGGAAAATGACCAGAACCCATACTCCGGTCATGTCTGCCCCATTAAGCGATTTTTTGAAGAGTGTTCAGCAGCAGCAGTTCCCATCGGCATGACGTTTGATATAGGGAATTGGCATTGGGTCGGTCAAAGCCCGTTAGAAGCCGCAGTCAAGCTTGCGAAATACACACGTTATATTCACTGCAAGCAGGTTGACCGGAAAGAAGGCGGACATCCGAGAACCGTATCGCTTACTCAAGAATCAAAAGCGGAGTGGAGGGATGTATTGTCCATGTTCTCTCATGAGCTTCCGCGTTGTATTGAGTTTCCACTACAGGGAGCCGATGTGAGACAGGTTACAAGCCATTATGTTCAGCTATTAGGCAGCGCTTGAATGGCAAGCTAAATCTTAAGAAAGGCAGGTATGGCATGAAATCTTCTTTGGATGTTGTCACTTTTGGGGAAGCGATGACACTTTTTATAGCCGATGACGTTGGGGAGCTGGAACGGGTCGAACGTTTCAGCCGGGGGTTGGCCGGCGCGGAGACGAACGTTGCCATCGGCTTAGCCCGCCTCGGCCTTAAAGTTGGCTGGGTAAGCAAAGTAGGCGATGATCCTTTTGGCAAATACATAACCGAAGCGCTTAAGCGAGAAGGTCTGGATGTCGGCTGCGTTCAAGTGGATGGACGCTATCCTACAGGATTTCAATTAAAATCGAAGGTCGATTCCGGAGACCCTGCGGTTCATTATTTTCGAAAGGGGTCTGCTGCAAGCACGATTTCTCCGGAAGATTTAGATGCCGATTATTTTCAAACCGCAAGGCATCTTCATATGACAGGGATTCCGCCAGCGATATCGGATTCTGCGCGACATTTTGCAGCTTTGGCTGCCGAGCGCATGAAAGAGGCCGGACGAACCGTTTCGTTTGATCCGAATTTACGTCCCGCGTTGTGGAGCAGCGAAGAGCGTATGATCCAGGTGGTCAATAGCTTTGCCGGCAAAGCGGATTGGATTTTTCCCGGTATCGCCGAAGGCGAAATATTGACCGGCTACAGCAAGCCCCGCGATATCGCCGCTTTTTATCTCGAGCTGGGCGCTAAGCTCGTCGTTGTCAAGCTGGGACCGGAGGGAGCATACTGCCGAATGGGGGAGGAAGAGTATGAGGTGCCTGGATATCCGGTATTCAAAGTGGTCGATACCGTCGGCGCCGGAGATGGCTTTGCCGTCGGCGTGATCAGCGGATTAGTGGAAGGATTGGAGCTAAAAGATGCGGTTAAACGCGGCAATGCGATCGGTTCGCTTGTCGTCATGATGCCGGGAGATTCTGACGGATTGCCTACAAGGGATCAACTGGATGCTTATATGAATTTAAACAGGGCGTGATCAGTCATGAATATTCAGCTTGCGCTTGACCGGATGTCCATTGAACAGGCTATTGAAGTGGGCAAGCGAACCGAAGCGTATGTTCATTGGATGGAGGTAGGCACTTCATTGATTAAAGAGTTCGGAATGGAAAGCGTCAGAGCCTTAAGAAAGGCGTTTCCGGAAAGCGGAACATCCCGAAAAAGCCGCTCGACGCATCTATGAAACGGCCAACAAATTCGTATAGAAATGGGGTCGCCATATGAATGAAACGCGATTGATTTTACAAGAGATGTCGCTGGTATTGGACAAAGTCGATCCCGATGCCGTGCAGAATGCAGCTCTGGACATTCAACAAAGTCCGCGCATTTTTGTTTACGGTGAAGGCCGTTCCGGTTTGATGGGCAAATCCTTTGCGATGCGCCTCATGCATTTAGGTACGGTGGTGTATGTCGTAGGCGAAACCATAACCCCTTCCTTGCAAAAAGGTGATCTGATTGTGGCGGTCTCCGGATCGGGAACGACCCGTAGCGTGGTTTCCATTGCCCGTAAAGCACGGGAGCTGGGAAGCCGGGTCATTGCGGTTACGTGCGACGAGACTTCAGATTTGGCCCAGGTCGCCGATCATATCGTGCGGATCCCTGCTGCAACGAAGCACCGGCTCGGCGGCGAGACGCCTACCAGTCAACCGCTTGGTTCTTTGTTTGACCAATGTACTCACGTATGGTTCGATGCGGTATGCATGAAAGTGGCTCAGCTTAAGGAAGTGAAAAACGATGCCGCATTTGCCAACCATAGCAATTTGGAATAGCTACCGGCTAATGTTAACAGAAAAGGAGTGTCGTTATGCTTACTCAACCGACAAACCCAGTTGGGGTGCCAGGGAAAAAAAGCTTTATACAGTGGATGGATTCAAAAATTCAATTTCTCCTGCTGATGCCCGCTCTCTTACTCATGTGTGCGGTCTTTATTTACCCGGTCTTGTACACGCTTTATTTGAGTATCCATGATTGGACCTTTTTTACCATGCAGGATCCTCCCTTTATCGGGCTGAAGCATATTTCCCATGTTTTAAAAGATGCTGAGTTTTACAGCTCGTTAGTCCGGTCCGGCATCTATGTCGGCTCCGGAGTCGCCATACAATTCGTTCTCGGATTTACATTGGCTCTTGCCGTTAATCGGATAAAGCGGGGGCATGGCATACTGACAACCTTGTTCGTTTTTCCTATGATGGTTACTCCGGTGGTTGTAGGGTTGATTTGGAAGTTTATTTTTGATTATAACTTTGGGATTTTCAATTACGCGCTCACCTTGATCGGTCTTGAGAAAATTGCGGTTTTGAATTCAAGCGCATTCGCGCTTGCTGCCACGATTGCCGTAGATACCTGGCAGTGGACGCCGTTTATGTTTATTGTGCTGTTGGCGGGAATCAAGTCTCTTCCCAGCGAGCCGTACGAGGCCGCTGAAATGGATGGAGCCAACGCGTGGCAAACCCTTTGGAATGTGACCCTGCCGCTGCTCAAATCGGTCATCATCGTATCCCTGGTAATGCGTATTGCAGGCTCTGTCAAAGTGTTTGACCAAATTTACGTATTAACCGGCGGCGGCCCCGGAACGGCGACGGAAACGATCTCTCTCTTGCTTCATCAGAAAGCTTTTGTCGAATTTGATTTTGGCTATTCGGCAGCCTTGGCAATTGTGCTGACGATCATCGTCGGCATCCTTTGCTGGTTTGCCATTCGCGCATTGTATTCGGATAAATAGGGGGCAGTACCATGGTCCGTAAAAAAAACAGCCCGTTTCTATACGGTTACGTTCTCGTCGCATTATTTGGATTTTTGTTCCCCATCTTTTGGGTTATGTTTACGTCCGTCAAAACGCCCGTCCAAGCGTTTCAGATTCCGCCGGTCTGGATTTTTCAACCGACGCTGGAGAATTATCAAGAGGTATTCAAGACGCAGCCGTTCATCTATTACTTCTTGAACTCGTTTATCGTTACGGTGGTTTCCACCGCATTATCCGTAGCGGTGGGCACACTGGCCGGATACAGTTTGGCCCGATTCAACATTAAAGGCCAAAAATGGATCAGTTTTTCGGTCTTTTTCACCAAAATGTTTCCGCCCATCGTCCTTGTCGTTCCGTTTTTCGTTTTATTTCGGCAATTTGGAGGTACAGATACGTTATTCTCTCTCATTATCTCCTACACGTCGTTCAACCTGCCTTTTGTCACCTGGCTGATGTGGGGCTTTTTAAAGGAGCTGCCCGATAGCTTGGAAGAAGCGGCGCTCATTGACGGGTCATCCCGTTTTGGAGCGATGTGGAGAATCATATTGCCTCTGGCAAAGCCGGGGTTGGCCGTATCTTCCATTTTTGCCGCTATGAATTCCTGGAATGAGTTTTTGTTTGCTATGAGCTTAACAAGCGTAAAAGCGAAAACGCTGCCTGTTATGGCAGGTAACTTTGTAACGCAAGAAGCAATCCTGTGGGGGCCGGTTACGGCAACAGGTACGATGTTAATGATTCCGATGTTTATCTTCACGCTGCTTATCCAAAAGCATATCGTCACAGGTCTTGCGGTCGGCGCCGTGAAGTAAACCATAAAAAAACAATGTATTAGGAGGTCGTACACCAATGAAGAAAAAAGCTTTTGTAAGCGCTGTCGCTTTATCGCTGACCCTAACCGCTTGCGCACCCGACGGACAGCAGCAGCCAAGCGCTGCGGGGAATGCTGCGGCGCCATCCGGAGGACAGGGCGGGGCAATTACTGTCGTAGCGCGCGCCGGCACTTATTACAATAATATCGCCAAAGCGGCACCTGAATTTGAAAAAGCAACCGGCATTAAAGTTAACGTTCAAGAGGTCGGACGCGACGGCTACTTGCAAAAGGTATCGACCCAGCTCCTTGGGCAAACGGACAGTGTAGATATTGTACTGATGCTCAACAACTATATCGGTCAATTCGGTGCAGGCGGTCAGTTTGAACAACTCGACTCCTATATTGAAAAAAGCAATGCCTCCATGGATCGCTTCCTGCCGGTTTCTCAGGAGGCCGTTAAATACCAAAATAAAGTCTATGCCCTGCCGCTTGATGTCAGCACCATGTTTCTCGTATACCGCAAGGATCTGATTCCGACCCCTCCAAAGACATGGGACGAGTATAGAGAAATGGCGAGGCAATTTACAAAAAGCATTAACCCGGGTTCACCGACCGAATTCGGCACGACATTCCAGGGCAAACGCGGTGAAACTCAGCCCAAAGAATGGTACCAATATTTCTGGGCGATGGGCGGAGAATTACTGGATGGACAGATGAAGCCGCAGTTAAACAGCGAAGCCGGTGTGAAAGCGCTGGCTTATGTAGTAGATAACTTCCGTAAGGAAAAAATGGTTCCCCCGGATATTACAACCTATGAGTTCCCGGAAGTGTTGTCCGCGTTCCAAAACGAAAAAACGGCGATGGCTATCGAGTGGAACACAGCTTATCCAACGATGATGGATCAAACCAAATCACCGAAAATCTTCGATAAATTTGCGATTGCCGAAGTGCCGGGCGGCATGCCGTATACGCACAATTGGACGCTTGCTATGAACGCCAACTCGAAGAATAAAGAAGCGGCATTCAAGTTTATGAATTGGATCACTGATCCGAAGGAAGGCGCTAAATATTATACACTTGCCGGTGGAATTCCTCCGCTGCCGTCCATTCTCGAAGATCCGGAAATCGTAAAAGTCCGTCCCGAATTCCCGGAAATTCAAAAAACGCTTCTAAAAGCGAAATCAGAGCCGAACCTTCCGGAATGGCCGCGTATTCACGAGTTTATTACGGAAGCGATCACCAAAGCGCTGGCCGGCGAAAAATCGCCTCAGGATGCGCTGAACGACGCCAATAAAGGCATTGCCGAGCTGCTTGAGTCCAGAGGCTATTACAAAAAATAAACGTTATGCGGACCAGCATCATTTAGAAACCAAAATGTGAGGAGTGGAAGCGGAGGACAGCAGGTCTTCCATTTCCTCTCCCAGTTTTTAAGGATAGGGAGAGTGCAACCATGAGGACATCCAAAGTCATGACGGCAAAAGAAGCAGCGTTTCACTTGAAGGATGGGGACACGTTGGCGATCGGAGGTTCGGGAGGGGGCATTGCGGAACCGACCGATTTGATGATCGGATTGGAAGAACGGTTTCTGGAGACGTCAAGTCCTCGCGGGTTGACGTTTGTCCACGTTACCGGATTGGGCGATCGTGAAGACGGCGGCTTGTGCCATCTGGCTTACGAAGGTCTGCTGAAACGAAATATCGGCGGACATTATGATTACATTCCGAAAATAGCGAAGCTTGCCGGTGACAATAAGATCGAGGCGTATAATCTGCCGCAAGGCGTATTGTCCCAACTATTTAGAGAAAGCGCTGCGGGCCGTCCGGGTTTATTGACCCATGTAGGCCTAAGAACGTTTGTCGATCCGCGGATCGAGGGCGGCAAGCTGAATGAAATCACCAAAGAAGAACTCGTGAAGGTTGTTCACTTTGAAGGTCAGGAGAAGCTGTTTTACCCTTCTATACCATGCAATGCGGCCTTTCTTAGGGGAACGACTGCCGACGAAGACGGCAATGTCTCTATGGAAGAAGAAGCGGCGCTGCTGGATAACCTGGCGATCGCGCAAGCGGTTCATAACAACGGGGGTAAAGTATTCGTTCAAGTAAAGCGGCTTGTCCAGCGGGGCAGCATTCATCCGAAAATGGTCCGGATTCCAGGCATTCTGGTCGACGGCATCATTCTCAGCCCGGGTCAAAAGCAAACGGTTAGCAGCTTTTATAACCCTGCATTTTCCGGAGAGGTTCGCATTCCGCTTGCAGAGATTCCGCCCTTGCCGTTTAACGAACGAAAAATTATCGCCATGCGTGCCGCTAAAGAAATACCCGGCAAGAAGGTAGTAAATTTGGGAGTAGGCATTTCCGCTTCCGTTGGGCTTGCAGCCAAAGAAATGGGTCTTTCGCCGGATTTCGTTTTTGTTGTCGAACAGGGGGTTATCGGAGGAGTACCTGCCAGCGGCATCGAGTTTGGCGCATCATCCAATCCGATTGCCATTATCGACAGCTCCGCGCAGTTCGATTTTTTTGACGGAGGAGGTTTAGAGCTGGCCTGCTTGGGGATGGCTGAGGTCGATATGAGCGGGAATGTGAATGTCAGCAAACTGGGAAATCGTATTTTCGGCTGCGGAGGCTTTATTAACATCGCTCAAAACGCCAAACAGCTCGTGTTTTGCGGCACCTTCTCTGCAGGCGGCCTACAGGTGCAGGTGGCCGACGGACAACTGAAGATCTTACAGGAGGGCAGGCATAATAAATTCGTAAACAAGGTCGACCAGATTACATTTTCCGGCGACTATGCAAGAGAAAGAGGCCAGAATGTTCTTTATGTGACCGAAAGAGCGGTGTTTTCTCTTGGGAAAGAGGGACTGGTTCTCGAAGAAATAGCCCCAGGCATGGATATGCAGAACGATATTTTGGCCCATATGCCCGTTCCGCCGCAAATTTCCGATAACCTGAGGCTTATGGATGTACAGCTGTTTCAAGAGATGATGGGCAAGCCGATGGAGCAGGGGGCGCTCCAATGAGTGCGTATGAAACCATCGAGTGCCGTACGTCGGAAGGCATTGGCTGGATTTATTTGAACCGGCCTGATAAATACAATTCGTTTGACGAGACGGTGATGGCAGAGATCCAAGACGCTCTTCAATACTATCAATATGATACCGAAACGAGAGTTGTCATTTTTAAAGGCAACGGGAAAAACTTTGCTGCCGGAGCGGATATTGCCGATTTGCAAAAAATGACCCCGCTCGAGGCCTTGTTCCCCAGCATGCAAGGGTTGTACGACCGTATCTATCACTTTTCAAAGCCTACGATTGCCGCCATTCATGGTTATACGCTTGGAGGCGGTATGGAGCTGGCTGCCGCTTGCGATTTGCGGATCTCCGGAGAGAACGCTGTATTCGGGCTTCCCGAATGTAAATTGGGGATCATGCCCGGTGCCGGAGGCACCCATCGCCTTGTCCGCCTTTTGGGGGAAGCGAAGGTGAAAGAGCTGATTTACCTTGGCGATTTTATGGATGCGGATGAAGCGCGCAAGCTTGGGTTTGTAAGCAAAGTGGTGCCGATCGAGCATTTGGAGGCCGAAGCGGCGGAAATGGCCGGGAAAATATTGGATAAAGCGCCGCTTGCGCTGCAAATGTCCAAAATGGCCGTTCAACGCAGCTCGGAAGTGCCGCTGGAGGTTGGACAACTGCTTGAAAATATATCGCAGGCATTGTTGTTTTCCACTAAAGATAAGTCTGAAGGCGTGTCGGCGTTTTTGGAAAAACGCAAAGCGCGATTTTCGGGGAATTAAGAGTATACGGCTGCATATAGTCCAACAGGGAGGTAATGAAATTGAAAATTGATACCAACGTAACATTAAGCGATCTGCAGAAACCGGTTTCGAATGTGTTTGATTTATCGGGAAAAAAATTGAATTCCATCTTCCATACGTGGAAACCGGAGAACGGGACTCCCGTGTTTACCGCTGCGGGAAAGTATACGGCACAAGGCTGGACAGAATGGACGCAAGGTTTTTTATTCGGATGGTCTATTTTGCAGTTTGATGCGACCGGGGACGAAAGCTTTCTGACCCAAGGGCGTGAAGGTGTGCTGAAATACATGGCCCCTCATGTCAGTCATATCGGCGTACACGATCATGGATTCAATAACATTTCCACGTACGGAAATTTGAGGCGTCTTATGCTTGAGGCCAAAATTTCACATAACGAATGGGAACTTCAGTTCTATGAACTGGCTCTGAAGCTATCCGGCGCGGTACAAGCGGCAAGATGGACTACGCTGGCCGACGGTACCGGTTATATCTATTCATTTAACGGTCCCCATTCGCTGTTCATCGATACGATTCGTTCTTTACGGTCGCTTATGGCTTCTTACCGTCTTGGACATGTATTTATGGGAGAAGGGGATGCGCCGATTTCGCTGCTGCAAAGAATCGTACACCATGCCATGGTAACGGCTAAGTATAATGTTTATTACGGTGAAGGCCGTGATTCGTACGATGTGCGTGGAAGAGTTGCGCATGAAGCGATATTCAATTTAAACAGCGGAGTGTACCGCTGTCCGAATTCGCAGCAAGGGTATTCGCCGTTCTCCACATGGACGCGCGGGCTGGCTTGGGGGGTTCTCGGTTATGCCGAGCTGCTGGAATTTTTCTTAAGCCTTTCCGAGCAGGAGCTGGCACCTTTTGGCGGTTCGGAGCAGGTTTTGTCGTATGTCAAGAAAGCGGCTTTGGCGACGGCGGACTTCTTTATCGAAAATACCTCCTCCGATGGTATTCCTTATTGGGATACCGGTGCGCCTGGCATTGCCTCTCTCGGAGAGTGGAAAGAAAGACCGTCTGATCCTTACAACAACTATGAACCTGTCGATAGTTCCGCCGCAGCCATCGCCGCTCAGGGACTGATCCGCATCGGACGCTACTTGGAGCAAGAGGGAAACCGGAACGGAAGCTCGTATGTTCAAGCCGGCTTAACGGCAGCACGGACGCTGTTTCAAGCTCCTTATCTTTCCGAATCCGATGATCATCAGGGGCTTTTGCTCCATACGGTGTACCATCGTCCCAACGGTTGGGACTACGTTCCGGAAGGCGCAAAGGTACCGTGCGGGGAATCCGCTATGTGGGGAGATTATCATGCGATAGAGCTGGCGTTATATTTGAAAAGACTGCATGAAGGGGAGTAACGGCGCGCATGAGCAACCCTTACGCGGGCTTAAGCCGAGCACCGATCAAACTGGCGGACAATCGGGTCTGGCGTACTTATACCGGGGGCCGGTATTTGGAAAAATGGAAAGGGAAGCCGTCCCCTCAGGATGGAGATAGCCCGGAACAATGGGTGGCCTCCACCGTACAGGCCAAAAACGTCGGTCGGGAGCATATCGTTGAAGGATTGAGCGTCATTGAGGATCAGAATGGGCGAGCAGTTACCTTAAAAGAGGTGATCGAATCCGACCCGTCCGCTTTTCTCGGCTTTGCACATGCCAAGACTTTTGGGGCGAATCCGGCTGTACTTGTGAAGCTGCTTGATGCCGGTGAACGCTTGACGATTCAGGTCCACCCTGACCCGGAGTTTGCGATGAAGCATTTTCGATCACGGTTCGGCAAAACGGAATCCTGGTATGTCGTCGGAGGAAGAACAATCAATGGTGAAGAGCCATACGTATTATTGGGATTTAAACCCCATGTCACCAAAGAATTATGGCGAAAATACTTCGATAACCAGGATATTCAAGGAATGATCGAAGCGCTGCACAAAATTCCCGTTCGGGAAGGTGATGTCTTCTTAGTTGAGGGCGGCGTTCCCCATGCGATCGGCAGCGGTTGTTTTTTGATTGAGGTGCAGGAGCCGACCGATTTGACGCTCCGGACGGAGAGAACGACGCCTAGCGGAGTTCAAGTGCCTGATCAGGCTTGCCATCAAGGGCTTGGCTTTGAACGAATGCTGGATTGCTTTCATTACGACGGCTTCAGCTATGAGGAAACGCTGAAACGTTGGAAGAAGAGTCCTTCCGGCGTTCAGGGATCGACAGGAGGTACCGAGCAGTGTTTGATCGGCGTGAAGGATACGGAGCGCTTCAGCATGTCCCGGCTAACGGTTTCCGGTGATTCCGTTGTGTCAAAGCCCGACCGTTTCTGTATTGCCATTATCACGGGAGGCGTCGGAAGAATGGTATACGGCAGGAATGAATGGAAAGTACGTAAATCCGAGGAATGGTTCCTGCCTGCGGGCATAGAGGAGATCCGATGGGTAAATGACGGTCCTGCAGACGTTAAGCTGCAGGTTGTCCTATGCTACGCTCCGCAACCGACGGCCTGACCGGCAGCAGGAAATCGGATTAAGAACAGGATATCTCTTTTCGAGGGGGAAATAGCTCCCCCTTTTTTTCATTTGCTTTTTCAAGTATACTAATCCCAATATCTTATTGAACGCAATGCAAAGGGGGGCGGATGGCGATGATTTTGACTTCATTTGAGCAGTGGCGGCAGTGGGCTGGCGGCCACACCGTGCTTCCTTATATCCGAAGCTTTTCTTTAAATGAAACGAGGCCCTTATCCTGGATGCAGGCCTGGGAGCAGGCGGGGCCGGAATCCTTTGTGCTGGAGAGCGGCAAAGGGGGCCGGTACAGCTTTTTCGGCCTGAAGCCGGCTTCTTCCATCCGTGGAACGGAGAGCGCTGCGACGGTGATTGGGGAAGACGGGAGCGAAACGCGATGGACCGGTGCTCCGCTTGAGCTTGTGAAGCGATGGATGGCTCCATTTCACTCGCCTGTCGTGGAAGGCGCCCCCAAATGGGTAGGCGGCTGTCTCGGCTTCTGGGGGTACGACGTTGTGCGCACGATTGAACGGCTACCGGTGCAGGCTAAAGCGGATCTGCCGGTTCCCGATTACGCCTTTATGCGGGTGGACGAGCTGTGGGTTATCGATCATGAGGAGAATAGGCTGTACTGCTCCGTTAATACACATTGTCCAGTTGAGCATAAGGGTAAGATCGATTGGCTTCACAGCCGCTATCTTGAGGCGGAGCAAGCAGTGGATAGAATGAAACGGATATGGGACCGGATTATTTCCGTAAGCTCCAGCCCGGAGGCGCTGGAAAGGCTTGAAGAGCGGCGCCGTGCGATGGAAGAGGACAATCTTCAGGTGGATGTAGACGCCATTAACGGGCTTAAAGCCGACTTTCCCAAAGAAGATTATATCCGTGCGGTTCGCCGAATTCGTGATTATATCGGAGCGGGAGATGTCTTCCAGGTCAATTTGTCTGTGCGCCAGCACAAAGCGCTGGAAGCGGAGCCGGAGGAAATTTACGAATGGCTTCGGCTTGTGAATCCCTCTCCCTATATGGGAATGCTTCGTTTTGGCGATTTTCATCTTGTTTCCGGCTCGCCGGAGCTGCTGGTACAGCTGGAGCGGGGGACGGTTCGCACCCGGCCCATAGCGGGAACCCGTCCAAGGGGGGCTACCGCGGAGGAAGACCGCCGTCTCGCGGATGAACTGATTCACAACGAGAAGGAACGGGCGGAGCATATCATGCTGGTTGATTTGGAGCGCAACGACGTAGGGCGAATATCCACTTTCGGTACCGTGCGCGTGAAAGATTTTATGGTGATCGAATATTACTCCCATGTCATGCACATCGTATCTCAAGTAGAGGGACAGCTGGCGGAGGGGCGCGACGCTTACGATGTCATTGCCGCAACCTTCCCGGGAGGAACGATTACCGGCGCGCCGAAAATCCGAACGATGGAAATTATAGAAGAGCTTGAACCTGTACGCCGAGGTCCCTATACCGGTTCGATCGGCTGGATTAGCTATAACGGCGATATGGAATTCAATATCGTTATACGCACGTTGGTGGCAGCAGGAGGCGTCGGCTACGTACAGGCCGGCGCCGGGATTGTGATCGACTCTGTTCCGGAGAAAGAGTATACGGAATCGATCAATAAAGCGAAGGCCATGTGGAAGGCGATTCAATACAGCGAACGGAAACCATCATACCAAGGGAGGGTAAAACCATGATATTGGTTATCGATAATTATGATTCGTTTACGTACAATCTGGTGCAATACTTAGGCGAGCTGGGAGAGCAGGTAACAGTGCGCCGCAACGACGAGATCGATCTTGCGGGTATAGAGGCGCTGAAGCCGGATCATATTCTCATTTCTCCGGGACCTTGCACGCCGAATGAAGCGGGAATCAGTCTCAGTCTGATCGAGCATTTCAAAGGGAAAATTCCGATACTGGGCGTTTGCCTCGGTCATCAGTCGATCGGACAAGTGTTCGGCGGCGATGTCATTCGTGCAGAACGGCTGATGCACGGCAAAACGTCAGCGATCTACCATGACGGTAAAGGCGTATTCCAGGGCCTTCCGTCTCCTTTTACCGCAACGCGCTATCATTCGTTGATCGTCAAGAAGGAGACACTTCCGGATTGCCTGGAGATCAGTGCCCAGACGGCGGAAGGTGAAATTATGGGCCTCCGTCATAAAGAATACCCGATTGAAGGAGTACAGTTTCATCCGGAATCGATTATTACGGATCACGGGCACCAAATGCTGCGCAATTTCTTGAAAGAAACGGCAGTGGGTCAGGCGTGATTATCGATGTGAACGGCAATTGCATAGAGGAAAGCCAGGCTGTGGTCTCCGTATACGATCACGGCTTTCTTTACGGTATGGGCTTGTTCGAGACGTTTCGAACGTACGGAGGGCATCCCTTTTTATTGGAATGGCACTTGGAGCGTTTGGCCTCAGGCTGCAGAGAGCTTGAGATCGACTATGAACCGGAGCCGGAAGCTTGGAGACGGAGAATTTTCAGGCTTTTGGAGGTCAATCGGCTTACCGATGCTTATTTTCGTTTAACGGTTACCGCCGGGACGGATGTACTTGGATTGCCGGCGGGCTCCTATGAGAAGCCGCAGGAAGTGCTTTATGTGAAGCCTCTGCCTCCTGTGAATCCATCCATTTATGATGAGGGGAAAGCGCTGCAGCTGCTCCGGCTGCGACGCAGTACGCCCGAAGGAACGGTCAGGCTCAAGTCGCTTCATTATATGAATAACATTTTAGCTAAAAAAGAAATGAAACGCTATCCTTGGGCGGCCGGTGCGGAAGGGTTATTTCTGGATGAGGATGGCCGTTTGTGTGAAGGCATCGTGAGCAATGTATTTTTCGTACGTCGCGGTGTACTGCACACCCCTTCGCTGGATACCGGCCTGCTGTCTGGAGTCACGAGACGAATGGTCATGAGTATCGCAAAGCGGGAAGGAATGGACGTATCGGAAGGTCTGTACGCTTGGGCGGATCTGCTGGAAGCCGATGAGGTGTTCGTGACGAATTCCATACAAGAGCTCGTTCCCATGACGACATTGTTCGACGAAACCGGAGCGGCTTATCGTGTGGGCTTGGGATCGGCCGGACCGATAACACAACGGCTGCTTCAAGCTTATAGGGAAGCGGCGGCAAGGAGGAATGAGAATGCTTAGCAACGATGGAACATATGGCGGTGGCCTCTATGGTGGTCGAAACGACCGTACGTTGATTATGGGGATATTGAACGTCACTCCCGATTCATTCTCGGACGGCGGTCGCTACATCGACCCGTCCGCGGCGGTGGCCCGCGCAGCGCTTATGCTTCAGGAAGGCGCGGACATCCTTGACATTGGAGGGGAATCCACGCGGCCCGGGTTTGCGCCCGTGCCGCTGGAAGAGGAGCTGCGCCGGGTCATTCCGGTAATTAAGGCGATAAGGCAGGCGGGTATTACCGCACCGATTTCCATCGATACGTACAAAGCGGAAACGGCCAGACAGGCCCTGGAAGCGGGGGCCAGCATCATTAATGATATTTGGGGACTGCAAAAGGATGCTGCGATGGCTGAAGTGGCCGTTCAATACGGCTGCCCGATCATCCTGATGCATAATCGTACCGAAGCGGTGTATTCTAACTTTATCCAAGATGTCATCGATGACTTGCGGCTAACGGTCCAAAAAGCGCAAGCGGCGGGAATCCGTGACGAGCAAATCATCCTTGATCCGGGCATCGGTTTTGCCAAGTCGCTTGAACAAAATTTGCAATTGATGAATTATTTGGATCGAATCGCAGCTTTAGGCTATCCGGTGCTGCTTGGTACATCCCGCAAGAGCATGATCCGTCATACGCTGAATCTTCCCCCGGACGATGTGGTTGAAGGCACGGCGGCAACCGTTGCGCTGGGTATCGCTCAGGGATGCCGCATCGTGCGGGTCCATGACGTACTGGCCATGAAACGGGTGACGGAGATGACCGACGCGATTGTGCGTCAGCGTTAAAGGATCATGGGCTTTGCCGGACGGGATAGGAGGAGGCGCGGGGAATGAAAGACAAGTTGATTTTAAAAGGGATGTCCTTTTATGGGCATCATGGTGTTTTTCCTGAAGAAAACAAGCTGGGTCAACGTTTTTATGTAGATGCGGAGCTGATCTTTCCGCTTGAGAAGGCCGGGCGTTCCGATCAGCTTGAAGATACGGTGAATTATGCCGAAATATACGAATTCATCAAAGGGATTGTCGAACAGAAGACCTTCAAGCTGATCGAGGCTTTGGCCGAAGATATTGCATCTGAACTTCTGCAAACTTATACTAGTATAAATGAAATTACCGTTCGCGTGGTGAAGCCTCACCCGCCTTTTGCGATTGTGTTTGACGGCGTAACCGTTGAAATTCATAGAAAGCGGGCTTCTATTGTATGAATGCACAGAATACCGGCACATCTGGACCTTCCGTATTCGCCTATATCGGACTTGGCTCCAATATGGGAGACCGGGAGCGGTTTTTGCGGGATGCCGTACGGCTTTTGCAGGAATGCCCGGAAGTACAAGTAACCGGGGAATCAGGATTATATGAAACGGATCCTGTTGGGTATGTAGATCAGGCCCTTTTTTTGAATCAGGTGGTCGAGGTCAGCACGACGCAGGAGCCCGAACGTTTGTTTCATTTCATGCTGGATATCGAACAGCGTCTAAACCGCAAACGGGATATCCGATGGGGGCCTCGAACGATCGATTTGGACCTGCTGCTGTTCGGAGAGCGGTCGCAAGACCATCCGGATTTGATTCTGCCGCATCCGCGCATGATGGAACGTGCCTTTGTGCTTGTGCCGCTCGTTGAGGTGATGTCGGTTCGGGATCCGGTGCGGGCGGAACAATGGAGCAGGCGGCTTGATCGGCTGGAAGGAAAGGAAGGCGTCAGATTGTGGAAAAAAACGCATTAGCTCAGCGCATTCGCGCTTTTCGTAAATTAAAGGGATATACGCAAAATGAATTGGCGCAGAAGCTTGAAGTATCCATTGCGGTACTCGGTTCGATCGAGCGGGGTACCCGCAAGGCCGATCTGAAGATGATACGCAAAATATCCGATGCGCTTGGTATAGAACCGGAAGAGCTGTCTTCATCCGCTGGCGTGAAAACAAATTATTCGTAATCCAATGGGAAAGGAGTTAGACTAATGCTAACCATAGGTAATGTTACTGCACCGAACAAAGTGGTATTGGCGCCCATGGCAGGAGTGTGCAATCCGGCCTTTCGCTTGATTGCCAAGGAATTCGGCACCGGATTGGTTTGTGCCGAAATGGTGAGCGACAAGGCAATCCTGCACGGCAATCACCGTACACTGGAGATGCTTTATGTCGATGACCGGGAAAAACCGCTCAGCTTGCAAATTTTTGGCGGAGATACCGAAACCTTGGTGGAGGCCGCGAAGTTTGTCGATCAAAACACAAACGCCGATATTATCGATATCAACATGGGCTGTCCCGTTCCAAAAATCACAAAGTGTGACGCAGGGGCGCGATGGCTGCTGGATCCCGGTAAAATCGAGCAAATGGTATCCACCGTATCGAAGGCTGTCAGCAAACCTCTGACGGTAAAAATGCGCATTGGTTGGGATGACGATCATATCTATGCCGTTCAGAATGCCAAGGCCGTAGAGAACGGCGGAGGTGCTGCGGTGTCCGTGCATGGCAGGACCCGGGTGCAGATGTATACGGGTCACGCGAACTGGGATATCATTAAAGAGGTGAAAGAGGCGGTGTCGATTCCTGTCATCGGCAACGGGGATGTCTTTACCCCGGAGGATGCCAAGCGCATGCTGGATCACACCGGTGTGGACGGCGTTATGATCGGCCGGGCGGCCTTGGGTAACCCCTGGATGCTGTATCGTACGATCCAATACCTCACAAACGGAGAGCTTCCCGATGAACCCGGTCCACAGGAAAAAATCCGTATTGCCATTCTGCATTTAGATCGTTTGACCGCCTTAAAGGGAGAAGCGGTGGCGGTCAAAGAAATGCGCAAGCATTTGGCATGGTATCTTAAGGGTCTTCATGGCGGGGCACGCATTAAAGATGCCATTATGGAGCAAACGAAGCGGGATGCCATGGTGCTGCTTTTGGAGGATTACGTGGCTTCTCTGGAGGATCGGACGGCATTGGCCCACTAAAAAAGAAAAGTGAAAATGGACGATAACGGGATGCTTGGCTTACATTGACATTTGATTAGGGTTGAAATATAATCAGTCAATAGTTGTGATGGCAAGGCATCAAGGACATGAAGTGTCAGCGCGTTCATATATTAATTATAGAAGTGAATTCATACTCGATGGAGCTCGAATTATGAAAATCTTTCACACGACGGGAGATAAGTAGCAATGGCCGAAAAGGAAGTCATTCTCACGCAGGAAGGTTTGAAAAAGCTCGAGGAAGAGCTGGAGCATCTGAAATCCGTTAAGCGCCGCGAGGTGGCCGAACGGATTAAAGTTGCGATCGGTTACGGCGATATCAGCGAAAACTCTGAATATGAGGATGCCAAGAATGAGCAGGCTTTTGTAGAGGGCCGGATCATTACGTTGGAGAAAATGCTGCGCAACGCGCGCATCATTAACAATGATGAAGTCGATACCGATGCGGTGAACGTCGGATCCATCGTCATTTTGAAGGATCTCGAATTTGGCGATATTGTGGAGTATTCCATTGTAGGTACGGCCGAATCCGATCCCTTTCAGAACAAAATATCTAATGAAAGCCCTGTGGGCAAAGCCATCCTTGGCAAGCGCAAAGGGTCTATTGTAGACGTTAACGTACCAGCCGGCGTCATCCAATATGAAATTGTAGATATTAAGAAGTAATGTGGGATAGAAAAAAGCTTCCTTGGGAAGCTTTTTTTCCTATCGGGTGGGAATATACGTTTATTTCATGAATCAAGGAGTTGGAAACATGACTGTGGAATTGGAATTGAATGAGCTGCTGCAAATCCGCCGCAATAAGTTGGACGAGCTGCGCGGCATGGGAATCGACCCGTTCGGTCAAAAATACGAAAGAACGCATCATGCGGGTGACATTCTCAAAGCGTATGAGGATAAGACAAAGGAAGAGCTTGAAGCGCTGTCTGCCGAAGTGAGCATTGCCGGACGGATTATGCAGAAGCGGGAAATGGGAAAAGCGGGCTTCGCGCATTTGCAGGACATTACGGGAAAAATCCAAATTTATGTCCGTGCCGATGCGGTCGGCGAAACCAAATACCGTGCTTACGATTTGCTGGATATCGGTGATTTGATCGGTATACGCGGTACGGTATTCAAGACCAAGACCGGAGAGCTGTCTGTTAAAGCCAAATCGTTGGAGGTCCTTTCCAAGTCGCTGCTGCCCCTTCCGGAAAAATATCACGGACTGAAGGATGTTGAGCTTCGTTACCGTCAACGCTATGTCGATCTGATTATGAATCAGGATGTACAGCAAACGTTCATAGCCCGGTCCAAAATCATTCAATCAATGCGACGTTATTTGGATTCCCGCGGTTATTTGGAAGTGGAGACGCCAACATTGCATGCCATTGCAGGGGGCGCGGCTGCCCGGCCTTTCATTACTCACCACAATGCGCTGGATATGCAGCTTTACATGCGGATTGCGATTGAGCTTCATTTGAAGCGGTTAATCGTAGGCGGTATGGAGAAGGTGTACGAAATCGGACGCGTATACCGTAATGAGGGGATTTCTACAAGACATAACCCCGAATTTACAATGATCGAGCTGTATGAGGCTTACGCAGACTATAAAGACATCATGAAGCTGACGGAAGAAATGATTGCGCATATCGCTCAGGAAGTATTGGGCACAACCAAAATTACGTACCAGGGTCAGGAGATTGATTTGTCGCCGCCTTGGAGACGCATCTCCATGGTGGATGCCATTAAAGAAGTCGTAGGCGTTGATTTCAGCGCGGATATAAGCGATGAAGAAGCCCATAGACTGGCAAAAGAGCATAAGGTGCCGGTAGAGCCGATGATGACCTTTGGCCATATCGTCAATCAGTTTTTCGAAACGTTCGTAGAGCAAACCTTAATTCAGCCTACGTTTATCACAGGCCATCCGGTGGCGATTTCTCCGCTGGCTAAGAAGAATGATCAGGATCCGAGATTTACTGACCGCTTCGAGCTGTTCATTGTTGCTCGCGAGCACGCTAATGCATTCACCGAGCTCAACGATCCGATCGATCAGCGGGAGCGCTTTGAAGCGCAGCTGTTGGAGCGGGAGCAAGGCAACGACGAAGCGCATGAGATGGATGAGGATTTTGTCCGCGCGCTGGAATATGGCATGCCGCCTACAGGCGGTCTCGGTATCGGCATCGATCGTCTGGTCATGCTGCTGACGGATGCGCCATCCATTCGCGACGTACTGCTGTTCCCTCTGATGCGGGAGCGTCAAGGCGAATAAAAGACTGAAGATATGCCTCTGCAGTGCACTGCAGAGGCATATCTTTTATGGTCAAATATACCAGTTGCATCTTATCAGGCGATTTGATATATTATTCCCTGTCGCTTTTACGGCTTAGGCTGTTGAAGTTGATCGAATTGGCAGGCAAAGGAATGTAATAAAAAAAGCTTGCATTCAGATAGACAGATATGATATATTAATCAAGTCGCTTTTGACGGTGTTAAGAAGACGAAGTCGAAACGGCAACTGAAATTGTCCTTTGAAAACTGAACAACGAGTGAGTGCTTTAAATAGAGAATCATATGATTCTCGCCAGTTTTAAATTTTGAGCTATATCGACTCAACTTTAATGGAGAGTTTGATCCTGGCTCAGGACGAACGCTGGCGGCGTGCCTAATACATGCAAGTCGAGCGGACTTATCCTTCGG
>NZ_JBVASZ010000029.1:0-47196 GCF_057814255.1 Paenibacillus sp. F024 | reverse complement strand
TGCTGGTCATGAACCTCGAAAAGAGACTCCGGGTTC
This sequence comes from Paenibacillus sp. F024, assembly GCF_057814255.1. Classification (NCBI taxonomy): domain Bacteria; kingdom Bacillati; phylum Bacillota; class Bacilli; order Caryophanales; family Paenibacillaceae; genus Paenibacillus; species Paenibacillus sp. F024. The sequence goes on along the minus strand of NZ_JBVASZ010000029.1, from coordinate 47,160 downwards.
TCTTTTTGCCTTTTTTGCAATGGCTCTGGTCGACCCTTGCATTCCGCTTGCCCGTGATGCCGTAAAATGTGACCCGTTCAGCAAGCCCTATAATAGGGATTCTTGTTGATTCATCCAAATTGCTGTACTTTATATATAGCAGCTTCAATCCCGAAAGAATGAAGGTGCCTCGGGGAGGCTTATGAACGCGTCATTCCCAATTCATTTCATGATCGGCATATATTGTTGTTCAGATGTATCAATCATAGTTTCATTGACCATAGTTTTAGTAGGGAGTGATCGTCTTGAGTTATTCGCATTTAACTCTACATACGGATAAATATCAAATCAATATGATGTATGCCCATTGGGTGCAAGGATCATTAAATAACAAAGCCGTGTTTGAAGCCTATTTTAGAAAACTCCCGTTTGGAAACGGTTATGCCGTGTTTGCAGGCTTGGAGCGGATTGTAGATTATATCCGGCAATTAACTTTCAGCGATGAGGATATTCACTATCTGCGGCAGCAGGAGGAGCAATATAAGGAAGGATTTTTGGATGAACTCAAAAACTTTCGTTTTACGGGTAACATCCATGCCGTACCGGAGGGGACGTTGGTCTTTCCGAACGAACCGTTAATTCGGGTCGAGGCCCGTATATTTGAAGCGCAGTTGATTGAAACAGCCTTACTGAACTTTATGAACTACCAAACGCTGATTGCCACAAAAGCGTCCCGAATCAAGCAAGTGGCGGCCAATGAGACTCTGCTGGAGTTTGGGACAAGAAGAGCACAGGAAGCCGATGCGGCTGTGTGGGGGGCCAGAGCGGCTTATATCGCAGGGTTTGATGCGACCTCTAACTTACGTGCCGGCATGCTGTTTGGCATTCCTGCCAAAGGTACGCATGCCCATGCCTGGATACAGGATCATGACACGGAGGAAGAAGCCTTCCGAAAATATGCGGAAGCACTCCCCGATCAAGTTTCTTTGCTTGTGGACACTTATGATTCGGTGAAAAGCGGAATTCCGAATGCGATAAAAACGGCAAAGCTTTTAGAGCGGCAGGGCAAAAGAATGAACTCCATTCGCATAGACAGCGGGGATCTGGCCTACATTTCCAAGCAAGCCAGAGAAATGCTGGACCATGCGGGACTTTCTTATGTCAAAATCATTGCCTCCAACGACATCGATGAAAACATTATTATTAACCTGAAGGCGCAGCAGGCGAAAATCGATGTGTGGGGTGTAGGCACACAGTTAATTACTGCGGCTGACCAGCCATCATTAGGCGGGATCTATAAACTCGTGGCACGGGAAAAAAACGGTGCATACGAGCCGGTGATTAAGATTTCAGGCAATCCGGAAAAAGTATCCAACCCGGGTATCAAAGAAATCTATCGGATTATTAATAAGGAATCGGGTAAAGCGGATGCGGATTACATTGCCCTATGTGAAGAAACCGATGTGCAGCAGGGAAAGCCGCTGAAATTGTTTGATCCTATGCACCCCTATAAAAATAAAAACGTCAAGTATTATGAGGGAATTCCTCTTTTACAGCCCATATTTATCGATGGCGAGCTCGTTTACTCGCTGCCGAAGCTGGAAGAGATCCGTCGCTTTCATCAAGAACAGCTTCAGCTTTTTTGGCCGGAATACCTTCGAATTTTGAATCCCGAATTATACCGGGTAAATTTAAGCCCTGCTGCATGGGAGCTTAAGATGAAGCTCATTCACAAATACAACGGGTAAAATGAATTTATCGCAGTATTCAAAGGGCGTGCGGGGCTGCCGCACGTCCTGTTGTTCTTTAGCCCGCAAGCCTTTGGCCTTGTAGGGTCGGGCCGTTGCGGCGGCGTACCGATCTATTTTCTGCTATAATGGTTGGGATGAACAGTTGATTTTACCAAAGAGGGGCGGTGGGGACGTGGACAAATTGCTTAACGAACAATGCGATGATCCCTGTATGGGCACCGGTCTGATTGCCGAATTAAAGAGGAATTTGATCCCGGAGCCGACGGCAGCGGCGCTGGCCGATGTGTTCAAGGTGCTGGCAGACCCGACCCGGGTGAAAATTATATATACGTTGCTTGAAAAAGAGCTTTGTGTGCATGACCTGACAGTTGTGCTGGATATGGGGCAGTCAGCGGTTTCTCATCAACTCCGTTATCTGCGGAATCTTCGCATTGTAAAGCGGCGTAAATCCGGCAAAACCGTATTCTACTCGCTTGATGATGAACATATCGAGCAAATTTTCGTTCAGATGCTGCAGCATGTGAAGCATGGTTAATCCCCATGGCTTTCAGAGCAATAAAATACACCCCTGTGATCACGGGCGGCAGCCGTCCATCACAGGGGTGTTTGACATGAACAAGGCTACCTCTTGCGCCGCATCCGCTCCTCGCGCTCCCACTTGCGCAGATGCGGATACGGATCGAACGACCAGTCTGTCAGTCCGTTGTCGCGGTAAAGCCCGTAGTGCAGGTGCGGGGGGAATTTCCCTGACGTTCCGGGCTTCCCGTAGCCGGAGCTGCCTACCCAGCCGAGCACTTGGCCTGGTTTTACAATGTCGCCCTGCTTCACTTCTTTTTTGTTAAAACCGGACAAATGGGCATAGTAGTGGTACACATTGTTCAAGTCCCGGATGCCGATCCGCCAGCCTCCATACGGATTCCAGCCCATTTCCTCGACAATGCCGTAGGTTGCGCTGCGTACCGGTACTCCGTAATCCGCGAACAGGTCCGTTCCTTCATGGATCCGGAACCCTCCCCAGCCGCGGCTGGCGCCCCACGTGCTGTGATACGCATAATTGGAGCCAAGCGGCATCACAAAGCTGTGCTCATGCAGGTCCAGTGTGTCGAATGTCCCGTAAATACGGGCGAATTGCTGGATTCTTTCCACGCTGCGGTTATTTTGATAGTATTCCCAGAGTCCGATCCGAAGGTCTTCTTCCGCGGAGCCTTTGTTAAGCAGATAAGAGGCCATTGAATACAGTCGGTCAAGATCGTTCATCCGATCCGCGAAGCCGTCGCCTGAACCGTCACGACCCATGCCTCCGAAAAGCTTAATGCTTTGCTCGTTCATATCCTCATGATCCGGGTTAAACATGCCGCCCCATTGCAGATCCGTAAAATAGATGGCAACCATACCGTCTTTGAGCGGCCTTTTTTTGGCTAAATTCAGCGAACGTTCATATTGATCAATGGCAGCCAAGTAATTCCAGGGAATACCGGTTAACGCGCTTACTTTGTCGAACAGATCCTTTCGTTCTGCAAATACCGCCTTCATCCCGGCTGCCTCTTTGTCAGGTTTGGGGCCAGGCTTTGAGGAAACAGCGGGGGCGGCTGCGGACGCTTGCTTCTCCACAGGCCAGAACGCAGCGCTTGTCAGGGTTGTACAGACAAGCATCGCAGTTAAAGCCCGGGCACACCATGCGACCATAGGTAGTACCTCCTTAAATTGATACTCGATCCGGTTTACGTGTACTCCATTCCGGTAAAATGTTCATAGCTTTACTTTTTGTGTACCGATAGGTTACGCCGAATAACGGCTTTTTATCCTATGCCAAGTTTGATATGATGCTTTTTGGAGGGATGCGGTATGGCGTTTGAACACCGTGAGGAGCATATGGATGACCGGATGCTGATTTTGCAGGCGAATATCGATGACATGAACCCCGAATACTGCTCATACATTACGGATTTGCTGCTTGAACAAGGAGCGAACGATGTTTACTGGATTCCGATCATTATGAAAAAGGGCCGTCCCGGCGTGATGCTTAATGTGCTGATTGACGAGTCGGAAGCGGAACGGATGGAGACCATTATTTTTCGCGAAACGACGACGCTCGGGCTTCGTTACTTGAGAGCATCGGTTCACCGGCTGGGAAGGACCTTTCATGCGATGGATACGCCATGGGGCACCATTCACGTCAAAGCAGGGTTTCATCAGGGAGAGCTTGTACAATTCGCACCGGAATTCAAGGAGTGTGAGCGCGCTGCGAAAATGTACGGCGTGCCGTTGAAAATGGTGTACGACGAGGTGCGCAGAAGGTTTATGGAAAAAGTAAAGGAAGAGGGAAAAGCATAAAAAAGCCTCTGTTACAGATGCAGTAAGTAACAGAGGCAGGGGAAGCGGCAAGACATTTTTTTCTTTTAGCCGTGTGTACAAGCGGAGTCGTGCCGCTGGTCTTGACACGGGGCATCTTCATGGGTGTGATGCTCGTGGTGATGTGTATGATCCTGATGTCCGTGTCCATGGGCATCAGGGTGTTCGTGTCCGTGGTCATGGTGATGATGTCCATGATGATGCTCATCGCCATGACCTTGTCCGATGTGGTGATGATGATTCTCCTCATGATGGCTGTGAGGATGGTGATGCTCATGATGAATGACTTCGTGATGAACATGCCATTTGTTTGCGTACGGATCAGCTTCTCCTACGATAGCGCGCAGGACATTGGGCTGGTTCGGCAAATCCCGGGTACCTGCACCATAACCGATGGACTCGACAATCATAGGAGGAAGCCCTTTGGCGAACTCTTCCACCAGGCCGGAAATAATGCCTGCTCCGGTTGGCGTTGTCATTTCCAGTGAAAACGTAGTATGGGCAATAGGCAGTCCCCTCATCATTTCGAGCGTCGCCGGAGCGGGTACAGGATAAATCCCGTGGTCGCAGTGAACCGTTCCCGAACCAAGCGGAACGGCTGAGGAAACGATTTTTTCAATATTTAACGAATCGACAGCCAGCGCAACTCCAATGACGTCAACGATGGAATCCATCGCGCCGACTTCATGAAAATGTACTTTTTCAATGGGGATATTGTGAATCTTGGCTTCGGCGATGCCGATTTTTTCAAAGATGGAAAGACTTAGCTTGACGACGCGTTCATTGAAGCCTGCTTGGTGGATCAGGTCCACTATCTCCGAATAATGGCGATGATGCTTCGGAGGCGTATTTGGATCCAAAAGCACATCGAGCTTCAGCGCGGAGATACCGCGTTTATTGACGCGCTTCCATTCCAGCGTGAAGGGCTCGATCTTGATTTTGCGGAGTTCTTCTTCAATATAATGACGGTCGGCACCGGCATCAACTAGCGCTCCAAGAGTCATGTCCCCGCTTATCCCGGAGAAACAGTCCAAATATAAAAGTTTCATCCTTTATCCCTCTTCGCCCGGTTGTGATGGATTAGTGAAGCATTATAACCTCCGCCGAAGCCATTATCGATGTTGACGACGGAGATGCCTGGTGCACAGGCGTTGAGCATGGACAGTAGGGCGGCCATGCCCTGGAAGTTTGCGCCGTAGCCGATGCTTGTCGGAACCGCAATGATCGGAACCGCAACAAGACCGCCTAACACGCTGGCAAGAGCGCCTTCCATGCCGGCGACGACCACGACGGCGCTGGCGCCGCGGATCAGCGGAAGCCTGCGGAACAATCGGTGTATACCGGCTACGCCGACATCGTATACACGCTCTACGCGGCAGCCCATGCACTCGGCGGTGACGGCGGCTTCCTCGGCGACAGGAACATCCGATGTCCCCGCACACACGACGGCGATGTATCCGTCCTCCTCATTTGCCGGAGAACGGTCGGACCGCCAAGAAATGGCCCGGGCATCCGCATGATAAGTCACAGCGGGTATACGCTCCAGGATGTAAGGGGCTTTCTCACTGCTGACACGCGTCGCAAGCACCCGTCCCGTGTGCGACATAAGCCGTTCAAAGATCGCGGTAATTTGCTCCGCGGATTTTCCCTCTCCAAATATAACCTCGGGAAAACCGGTTCTTGCTTCTCTCTTCACGTCAAGCTGTGCATATCCGAGGGAGTCGTCCACAGTCTGGGCTTCGCTGCCTGTCCCATGGTTTTGCCCGGCTTCATGCAATAGACGTTTGGCATCGGAAATATCAAGATCTCCTGACGCAACAAGTTTTAAAATCTGATCTGTATTCATCATATCGGAAAAGACTATCCTCCCAATTTAAACCCTTTTCCTAGTGTACCATATTTCCCCTCGAAAGTAATACGGATGTGCGAATGTTTCCCAGAAAGTTCAGAAAGTTCCGATGCCCTTGACCATTTTTCTTTTTCTGCGATAATGCTCGGTTTATGGTATACTTTTCTTGATGATTCTTATTTACAGCAGAAAGCAGGGAGAAGCATCATGGCTACTCGACATATAGAACGTAAACCTGATTGGCTTAAGATTAAGCTGGTTACCGGTGACAATTACAAGGAATTAAAAAATATGATGCGCGGCAAGACTTTGCATACGGTGTGCGAAGAGGCCAAGTGTCCGAACATTCACGAATGCTGGGCGAACCGGACCGCTACCTTCATGATCCTTGGGGATATTTGTACTCGGGCATGCCGGTTTTGTGCGGTAACGACAGGGCTGCCGACGGAGCTTGATCTTCAGGAGCCGGAGCGCGTGGCTGAGGCTGCCGAACAGATGGGGCTGCGTCATGTGGTTGTCACATCCGTTGCACGGGACGACTTGAAGGATGGCGGGGCATCGATTTTTGCCGCTACGATCCGCGCCTTGCGCCAACGTTTGCCGCTTGCCAGCGTGGAGGTGCTGATTCCCGATTTTGAAGGGAACGAAGAAGCGCTTCGTACGGTGCTCGATGCCGGACCGAATATTTTGAACCACAATGTGGAAACGGTGGAACGTCTTTCGGATAAGGTACGGGCGAAGGCGAAATATCGCCGTTCGATTGAGCTTCTGAAGCGCTCCAAGGCCATAGTTCCAAGCATTCCTACCAAATCAAGCATTATGCTGGGTGTTGGTGAAGAATGGGATGAAATTCTGCAAACCATGGATGATTTGCGTGCGGTGGACTGCAGCATTATGACGATTGGCCAGTATCTGCAGCCGAGTATGAACCATTTGCCGGTCCTGCGATATTATACGCCTGAGCAGTTTGCCGAGTTGAAGGAAGAAGGGATGAAGCGCGGCTTCAGCCATGTGGAATCCGGACCGCTCGTGCGCAGCTCATATCATGCGCATGACCAAGTGAAATCGGCGCAGCAATAGTAAGATCATGATGCGGCAGTCGTACGATCGTGAGGAGGCAGAGAACGTGATCCATATATCGGGCAAAACGTATGAAGTGATTGTCGATCACAAGAATGGCTGGAATTTTGAAGCGTTTCGGGACCGGTACAGCGAAGTGCTGGACCGGTATGATTATATTGTCGGCGATTGGGGCTACAGTCAGCTTCGACTCCGCGGTTTTTTTAAGGACAATCATCCCAAGGCCGGCAAAGATACGATCATCTCGACGCTGCCTGACTATTTGAATGAATACTGCAATTTCGGCTGCGCTTATTTTATCCTTGAAAAAGTGGCGAGCAAGCAGCCTCAGGGCAAGTCTGGCGAAGCCATTCCGGAAAGCGGAATTTGGCAGGACGGCGAGCCGGACAAATCCAAAGAATCGGATCCGGATGAAAGTATGCAGCAGGATCAGGAGCAGCAGCCGATCGGACAAGCTGCATCACCAATCAAAGCCCCGGCAGAGGTTCAGCAGTGGGAGCCAAACCGAAGGCATAACCAGCAGCCTTATGGCAAAGGACAGCCATCTAAGGGATCTAGAGCCGGAGCGCCTTCACGTCACCATGAAGGCAAAACAAACGGCGCTTCTCGCGGACAGGCTGCAGCCAACCCGGCCCAGCAAACGCAGCAGCAAGGGGAGCCCGGCTCAAAGCCGGCGCATAAGCAGAGCAGAGGACCTAAGCCCCCGGCCTCAAATCACCAACACAAGTCCAAAACAGAAACTTCCCGCGTGGAAGCATAAGCGAAGCCCCGACCTCCATGTAGGAGAGCGGGGCTTCTTTGTAATGGTTTGCAGGGCTGCCGAAGCTTATTTCGGTTTGGACGCCTGGATCGCGCCATTGGCGTACTCCTCCAGCGTGATGCCCTGTTTGGCGATCTCTTGGGCGGCATTCTTCCCGACATATCGCAGGTGCCACGGCTCATACTGATAGCCGGTAACCGATTCTTTACCTTTCGGATAGCGAATGATAAAACCGAAATCCGATGCATGCTCGGCCAGCCATTTGGCTTCCTTCGTATCTCCAAAGCAGTCCTGCGCAGGACATTTGCCGTTGCTTCCGGTGACATCGATCGCCAGTCCGGTCTCGTGCTCGCTGTGTCCCGGCTTGGCACTGTACATACTAGCAGCCGCTTCTCCATCACGCTTGACGTAGTTATTATATAGAGACCTTTGTGTGGCATGGGAACGATAGCCCGAAACCCCTGCCAGCGGAAGGCCGTCCTTCCGGGCGGCGTCGAATAAGTCCTCAAGAGCCGAGGCGGCTTCTTTGCGGAGCATGCGCTTCTCGGACTTTTCCTTAAAAATGAAAGGAACGTCCGGCTCGACCAGATCCTGCGGATTATAATCTTCAGGCAGCTTGTTCGTTTTATTCACGAGAACCTCAACGTCTTCAGGATTGGCAGCGACCCGGATTGCAGAGTTTTGATCAGCTGAACCGGAGGGAGGGGCGGCCGGCGGTTTCGTTTGCTCCTTCGTTGAGCTATTGGAGCCCGAAGGTTCTCCTTGGCTTGCCGGCGGTTGGGTTGTCGGTTGGGAAGGTGTCGCAACGGATGAATCCGCCTGCTTGTCGACCGGGGTCTGGGCGGCGGGAGCACCGTTGTTTCCTCCCTGCTCGGCCGAAGAAGGATTTCCACAGCCTGTTGAGGTAAGAGCAATGCAAGTCAGCAGCAGGGCCGCTGCAGCGGTAAGACGTAAATTCACTAGAAACAAATCCTTTCTCCAATTCGCTTATCTTCGATGGTTGAATGGCAAGTTCTACGTTGTTGGACGATAAAAAGCCATGAGAAGTTGCATCATCGCGGGAAAGACCGCTTATGGGAGCTATAAACGATCGTAATCTGCACGCCAATCACGGACGGTCTTTTTAATTTCGTCGGGCTTCATTCCTTTTTCTGCCGCTTTACGGCACAGCTCCGGATATTCTTCATCGCCCGCGAAGCGGAGGGCAACGATCTGCTCAACAGACAGCCTCGAGTCCAAAGGCTTTCCGGTCAAAATATAGTGGCGGAGCTGCTCTTCGGCCCGAATAGCGCGGTCCTGCGCTTTCAAGGCGTATGTTCTGATCCTGAGGAACAGTACGATCAGAATGGCGGCGGTCCCCAAGGCCAGCAAAGATGCTCCTGTATCCTCCCCGGAGGATGCCGCACGGACCAGACCGACGATAGAGGCGATCAGGACAAGCAAGGTCAGCAGGGACAAAACGTAATGATAAAGCGGATCTATTTTGCGATGATTGCTGTAGTTTTGTTGCTCCATAGTACTCCTCCTCGTTATTCATGAAAATATACAACATACCCTAGTCCGATATGATGGACTCCTATTCCATGCACTAATGTCCATTGTATCGCTGCTGTTCTTCAAATGCCAACTTAAAAATTTGCGGTATGCTATTCAGTATCGTAAAGTGGGAATGTAGGATATTGCTGTAACGAAAAGGTATGATATCCTTTGAAATTACAGATCTTTTGATCGCTGCTGCACGCGGTTAACAACCTTGCATGCAACGCGTCCGTCATCGCACCATAGAACGATTGTAACAAAGGAGTGAGCTGTTTATGAATGAAACCATTACTATGCTGATGAATCACCGGTCCATCCGCAAATTTAAACAGGAGCCAGTTTCCAAGGAGCAGTTGGTCGCGATTGTCCGTGCGGCTCAAATGGCATCCACATCCAGCAATATGCAGGCGTTTAGCGTGATTCATGTTTCCGACCGCGATAAAAAAAGCCGGCTGGCTGCACTTGCGGGTAATCAAGCCTACGTCGAGGAATGTCCCGTTTTTTTGGTTTGGTGCGCAGATTTATACCGGCTTAAAACCGCTGGCGGGTTTGATGAGGGAGAAGGGTATATCGGCACTACGGAAAATCTGGTTGTCGCTGTAACGGATACGGCCTTGGCCGCACAGAATGCCGTCGTTGCCGCGGAATCCATGGGCCTTGGAGCCGTCTACATCGGAGGAATCCGCAACGATATCAAGGCGGTCTCCGCTTTGCTGCAGCTGCCGGAATATGTGATCCCGATGTATGGGATGTGTCTCGGCTATCCGGACCAATCCCCTTCGATCAGACCGAGGCTGCCTTATGAGGCGGTTTTGCATGAAGATGTTTATTCGGCAGAGGAATACAAAGCGCATATACAAGCTTACGATGCCACAATGAAGCAATATATGCTGGACAGAACCGGCGGCAAAAGAGATACGGATTGGACGCAGGCCATGCAGGCCAGACTGGGCAGCCCTTCCCGGATGCATATGAAGGAATTCATAAGCTCGAAGCGGTTTTGGGATAACGACCCGGCGGCTGCCGATTCCAAAGAATAAGAAAGCTCAAACTTTGCTTTCTGAAGCTCCGCTTACTTTCTTTCCGCATATCCGTTATAATAATTGATTAGCAAGCATGAAAGGAGCCGTATCCCTATGGCAGGAAGAAAAGAGGACGAGCTGGAGCTGACACTGCTCGGCAACCAGCAAACCCGATACCCTATGAACTATTCGCCGGAGATGCTCGAATCATTCGATAACAAGCATCCGTACCGCGATTACTTTGTTAAATTTAATTGTCCCGAATTCACGAGCCTTTGTCCGATTACAGGACAGCCGGATTTCGCGACCATCTATATCAGTTATATTCCGGATCAGAAGATGGTGGAAAGCAAATCGCTCAAGCTGTATTTGTTCAGCTTCCGCAATCACGGCGACTTCCACGAGGACTGCATGAACATCATTATGAACGACCTGATCAAGCTGATGGATCCCAAATATATCGAGGTTTGGGGCAAGTTCACACCTCGCGGCGGAATATCTATCGACCCTTATTGCAATTACGGCCGGCCGGGCACGAAGTATGAGCAAATGGCGGAGCACCGCTTATTGAACCATGACCTATACCCGGAAAAGGTAGATAACCGTTGATTGGCATGAGTCTCCGGGATGAAATGGCTTGGAGTATTCAGGTAAGATAATTAACCGTGAACCCGCAGCGGGTATCGCGGTTTTTTTGTGTATACTGAAAAAATCGAGCTGATTAAAGCAAAATGAAAAGGAATCCCGTCACCCAAAATGGAAATGGTTAATGTCCATATAACAATGCTCCAACCCGCCGCATGCAAGACGGATTGAGAAAAGCAAGTTGGCAAACGACAGAGAGCGGTTACAAAGTGCGGATCGATACCGGTTTTTCAGGAGAAACGAATGAAATCAAGGGCTGAAGCAGGGGGATCGGGTTTTATCATTGCAGTGCTGGTAACCTTCTTTGACATTCCTATTCACCATGCTTTAGGAACTGCAGCTGCTGTGATGTTTTTTAGTGTTCTGACAGGGAGCTGGAGCCATTTTCGGGAAGGGAATTTGATCTTGAAACAAGGTCTTTTTATTGGTTTATTCGGTTCCATTGGCTCATATATGGGTACACGGATTACCAAAATCATTGATCCTGAAGGTTTAATGTATTTCACGGTGGCGGCATTGGCTCTATCGGGTTTCATGATATGGTTAAAAACAAGGCTGAATTTAAAAAATAGTTCAATGGAAGAGGTGAAATCGTATCCATTAAGGTCGTCAATCATTGGTTTGGGGAATGGCATGATTTCGGGTACATTTGGAATAGGGGCAGCTCCTTTTATTCAGCTTTCGCTCTTAAAATGGCTTTGCTATCCCATGTTTGCCGCCGCTGGTACAACAATGTTAGTTTTAATACCTATTTCATTAGCGGCTTCTCTAGGATTTATACAAAATGGATTCTTCGATTCAGCCTTATTTTTGAAGGTTGCGCTTGGCACGATCATCGGTTCGTACCTCGGCGCAAAGCTGACCAAAAGACTTCCACGAATTATCTTGCGATATGGCATGGTGGTTACGCCAATTGCAAGTGCGATGCTTTTATTAATTCATCATTTTGAATGAAATTTCACAGAAAAAAGGTCGAGAAGAGGGCTGTACCGGCTCTCTTACTCGACCTTTTTGATTCATCGTCGCGCACTTGGACTATAGCTTATTGCGTTCTCCCGTCATTTCCTACTTAGACAGGTGCTCGACCCGCTCAACCCGCAGCATGATCTGCTTGTCGAGAAGCTCGGGCTTAATCTTCGGATTGCCCGCATTGATTCTCGGAATTTCCAGCGGGTGGCTGGTACGGGTCGCCATTTCGTTCACGATCGTAAAGGCATAGCGGATTCCGGCTTCGCTAATCCACTGTTGTGCCGCCTTGGAGAAGATTCCGAACGGGTATGCATAAGCGTCTACCGTACGGCTGCCGCCATACAGCTCGCTCAGCTTCTGAACGCAAGCCTTGCTGTCGTTTCGTACGCGTTCATTGTACTGTTCCTCGGTCTCATTACCGAATCTGCTGGTTAGAGCGGCCTGGTTGTCCTTTTTATAATGAAGATTGTCAGTATGGCATTGAAAGTCGAGCATATCCTTACGATAGCTCAGCATTTCCCGAATTTGCTCCCTCGAGAGCGTTGGAATCATGGGAGCGTCGGGCTCGTCCAAATCCGTGGTGATCACGAAATTAACTGCCGGGATATCAAGCTCTTTAAGTACAGGGTAAGCGAAGTCGTAAAAGCTCCGGTACCCGTCGTCGAACGTCACCAGCACCGCTTTGTCGGGAACCGGGGCTCCCTCATGAAACTTTTCAAACTGGCTTAAAGAGATGAAGTGATACCCCTTGGATTGAAGATAGCTTAATTGGTCGCGGAAAAGCGTGCTGGACACGGTGCTTGAGCTTTGATCCGTATCGTGTACATGGTGATACATCAGAACCGCGACTTGGTCGCTGTAGCTTTCTGTCACCTTGGGGCCCCAGGTGTCGAATGCGCTGATTAAAACGACTGTGAACAGCAGCGCGGCGAATAATTTTTTGGTCATGAAGAAGCTCCTTCAGAGGGTTGGAAAAAATAAAACCTATAGTCAGTTATAGCGATTCTTCGACCGAATATCAAGCGCCCGGCGCCATGCTTTTTCTGAACCAACGATTTTTATGTTTATACCATTCGACTCATTCCGCAAACCGGTCGGCCACCGAGCTCGCACCGAAGGATAACGGCTTAATTCGCGCCTCGTAGCCAACAGAGGTGACCCAGCCGCATATTTCCTGGATCAGTACTTTGGTCTCTCCCTTTTGACCGATGTCGATGTGAATCTCCAGAGGCCACGCGAGCAGAAGGTCGCTCATGCCGTTCTTATTCAGATGCTCTACCAGCTCCAGGCTAAGCTCGGTTTCCCGATAAATACGTGAACGCAGATCGTGAAGCGGCCGGCTGTTCAGCTTACGGTAGAAGAACCGGGCTCCCTTGCCTAACCGGTGTATGATCAGTGCGGTAACCAGGGTGGTCGAACGCTTTGTTGTATGTGAATCGGTGCCGATAACCAGCTTGTAATTTGCGTCCGGGTCTTCCTTAACGTAAGCATGCAGCTGTGCTACCATGGTCTCAATAGAAACGGTACCCCATGTCGGGCTGACGAATATCATGACTTCCAACTCCTTAACGCATATCCAAAGCTCTTTTTACTTATTTTACTCCAAAAAGCGGAAAAATAGTGTCCTATCTGCCAAATTGTACTTTTACCCTGTAAATTTTATGAAAATTCAGAAAAAATATGTAAAATCTTATCCTTTCATCATATAATAAAAGTAAAATGTAAGCGGTGCCGAAGTGGAGGAGGCAGGAAGCCATGGAGGAAAGATTATCGGTGGGTTTGCTTGTCGGAGTCATGCTCAGTATTCCGCTGTGGCTGTCCATGATTGGTTGGGTCAGGCTTTTAGGATCTGCTGTCGCATTTTTGTCTAAGCTGCGTTTCCTTTGATGGTTATGCCAACAATGAAAAATACGGCTGCAGACCGTGTTTTCCGAATGGAGAGCACGGTTTTTCTCCCCCTTTTTTAGAATGGAAAACTCTTTTGTCTAGGAATCTATTGTTTCTTTTTGTCGGAAAAACATGTAAACTATTAAATGAATACCGTTTTATGTATTAAAAAGGAGGGACAATCCATGATAAGCGGAAAGCTGCTGATCCTCCTAAAAACTGTTTATTTAGGAATAGGAATTTCAGGATTGTTGCTGCTGTTCATGCTGCCTGTCTCTACCGTACAAGCCGGGGTTGTGGACCGGATCAAAGATATTTATGGAATGCCGGAGCAGTTAAGTCAATTGCAGGAGCAATATAACGATACAAAGCAAGCGCTGGAGCACAACCGTGCCCAGTTGGAAGAGACAATGAAGCAGTCCGAGGAAGCGGCACGGCGTTATGAAGAAACCGAGGAACGTTTCCGTCAGGAGAATGAGCAGCTTCGTTCCCGCAATGAACGTCTGGAGGAGTTGATCGGACGTTGGGAAGCGGCAGAGCGCGCTCGGGAACAACGAACGCGGCAGGTCGCCGCTACAGCAATGACGGCGGCAGGGCTGGTGCTGCTTTATTTTGTGCTCACGCGATTGGTTCGGGTTGCCGTTTGGCGTCGTAACCGGAACGGCTAGCCGGGAGGTGCGGGATGAAGATTCACGTGGAAGGTATGAGCACGCAAGGACAAGCTGCGGCTGTTGAGCTGGAAGACGGCGAGTCCGTATGTGTGCTTCATCCGCGTCAGATCATTGCGTTCCAAGGTCCTTCGCTAAGCCGTGAAGACCGTCTGCTGAGCCTGTCGGGCATGTACAGCAAGAAAAAATGGATCGAATCGCGTCTGTCCGGACCCGCCCGTTTTGTGCTCGGCGTGCCTGCGGGTTACAGTTTCAAAGCTCTGGAGCTGCAGGAAGAAAGCAATCTGCTGTTCGATATTAAGCATGTTCTCATATATAGTCAAGGCATGCAGCTGCAAAGCCGGCTTCAGAAAATCAAACAGGCGCTGATCACCCGGGATTGGATCCGGATGAAGTTTTCCGGCGGAGGCACCATCGGGCTGCTGTCGTGCGGTCCGTTGTGTGAATTGACAATCGATCAGGAGAAGCCTGTATATGTGGATACCGGCTGTCTTGTGGCTTTCCCGGAAGACGCCAGGCTGCAGCTGTGCGTATACGGTAATCCGCTTGCCAGCCAGCGGATGAATTACCATTGGGAGATTACCGGAAGAGGCAAAATACTGCTCCAGCCGGCGAAACCTGAACGCGGGATGACCGATCCGCTGCAGGGCGATTCTTTTTTGCGCAGGCTGCTGAAGGAAGTGCTTCCGTTCGGTAACGTGATGATGAAGTGACCAGACAAATCAGCTGTATAATGCAGGAATATATAAACCGGTGTTAGATATGACTAACATTAAAGTGGGAGTCGAGGTGGGCGCATTGGAACAATTGCATGGAACCTATAGCTTCCCTCTCGTTAGTTTGTCGATCATTATTTCTTTGGTCTCGTCTTATTGCGCGATTTCTCTTTGCGAACGGGTCTTAACTCTTAACGGACGCGCAAAAGTGCTGTGGATATGGTTTGGGTCGGTTGTCATGGGATTGGGGATCTGGTCGATGCATTTTGTCGGCATGCTTGCTTTTCAGCTGCCCATCGATATTGAATATGATATCCTATTTCTTGTTTTTTCCATGGTGCTGCCGATGCTTGCTGCTTGGGCTGCGATATCGGTGATTTTGAGCCGTTCGGTGTCCGGATACCATGTGTTTTTCGGCGGCTTATTCATAGGGCTCTCCATTGTAGGCATGCATTACACCGGGATGGCGGCAATAAGAATGCCCGGGTCCATAACGTTTGATCCTTATCTGGTAGGTCTGTCTATCTTGATTGCCTTTTGCACTTCTTTCGTGGCCTTGTATTTGTCGGTTTACCGAAGAAAAGGGCACAAGTTTACCCGGTGGACCAAGGTCGGTTCGGCGCTTATGCTCGGAATAGCTATTGCCGGTATGCATTACACGGGTATGATGGCGGCCGATTTCAAAGCACATAACCATCTGATCACGGGGGCCGCCAGATCCGGAGAGGGAGGAGAATTGCTGCTTGCCTCCTGGGTCGGAGCTGCCGCCCTCCTTTTTTTGCTGTTAATCGCCGTGATCCAGTATATGGAAAAACAATTTGCTATGCGTCTTGCCGATGTGAACAAAAAAAGGTATGACTTTATTTTTGAACGCAATCCCGATATGGTGTGTCTGTTTGATATCAACGGACGGCTCCTGAGAACCAATCCGGCTGCAGAGCTGATTACCGGTTATGATCGTGAGATGTTCTTGAGCCGCCCTTTTACCAGCTTCCTCAGCAGAAGAGACAGTATAAAAATCCGTTACTGCTTTGCGAAAGCGGTGTTGGGAACGCCTCAAACGGTCGAATGTACGATAAAGCACAAGTCCGGATATCCTATACATTTGAGCACGACGATCGTACCTATGTTTGAAGAGGAGAAGATCGTGGATATTTATACGATTTCAAAGGACATCACGGAGCAGAAAAGAACGGAACAGCAGCTGCTGCATGCCAAGAAGGAAGCCGAGCAGGCCGCTAAAATCAAAAGCGAATTTTTGGCGGTGATGAGCCACGAGGTCCGGACGCCGCTGAACGGTGTGATCGGAATGAGCGATATACTTATAGAAACGGAACTGGACGAGGAACAGAAAGAATATGTGAAAATTATTAATAAAAGCGGCAAAGATTTGCTGTCCGTCATTAACGATGTGCTCGATTTCTCCAAAATTGAATCGGGAAAAATGTCGCTCAAATCAGAATTTTTTCATCTGATGGATTGCTTAAACGATACGCTGCGTTTATTTATGCCCGACGTAAGGCAGCGAGGATTGAATCTTGCTTTGCAGGTTGACCCGATGGTGCCGGCTGTGCTGATCGGCGATGAAGGGCGGCTCAAGCAGGTATTGATCAATTTGATCGGCAATGCCGTCAAATTTACGGAACAGGGGGGAATTGAAATATCGATTCGTCAGGTATACCGCAGGGAAAAGCAATTACAGCTTGAGTTTACAGTGAAAGACACCGGAGTAGGTATACACGAAGCGCATATCGATGAGCTGTTTCAGCCTTTTTATCAATTGGATTCCGGCCCAAGAAAGCATGGCGGCACGGGCTTGGGACTTTCGATCAGCAAAAAGCTGGTGGAATTGATGGGCGGAACAATAAGCGTAACATCGGAATGGGGTCAGGGGACCGCCTTTACCTTCACGATTCAGGCGCACTGCAGTGAAGACAAATTCGCCGTTCAGCTCTAAGCTGGGCGGTGTTTTTTTGTGCTTATGGGGATTTCAGCCGGTTACCGTGTACTTGGATGATAGAAGCGCTCCCATTTGTCTCGGCAACTGTGCATAAGCTATACTAAAGTAAGTAGTTGCTACTGTCATATCAAGAGGGGGGAGAGAGACGATTGGATGGATACGATTACACATACGCTGTTTGGTTTAACGCTTTATGGTGCCGTAGATAAAACGCGCATGACCCGCAGGGAGAAGCAGGCGCTCCTGTTCACAACCGTAACGGGCTCGCAAATTCCCGATATTGATGTGATCTCGGCATGGTGGGATACGGCGGGGCGTTATCAGATGTGGCATAGGGGATTAACCCATTCTGTCTTTCTGGTGCCGGTTTTTGCGGCCCTGCTTGCGGTGATAGCCAGGCTTGTGTGGAAGGTCAAGGGCTGGAACTGGTTTGTCATCGGCATGATCGCGGTGTTCATTCACAATATAACCCTATGTATAAAGACGAAATTAGTTAAACGAAAACAAACAATAAAAAACAGTCCTCGATGCTATATTTATATAGTATCGAGGACTGTTTTTTATTTTGTTTATATTTCTAAGAGGAATATACGAATAAACGTAGAACTTATAATTTATTATACATAATGATTAAGTCACTTAAACGAAATGGATTCATAATGCTTAATTAAAGGGTGAGGGTGTAGCCCAAGCGAAAGCGCGGGAGACTTGGTCTTAGACGGAGGATTACTGGTGGATAATGTAGTTCCCTTTTCTATTCACAGAGATTGGACGGAAAAGATTAAAAGCATTAGGTTCGGTAAACGCAAGCTAACGATTATAGATGAACGTGGAAATGTAAAAAATTATATGTTTATTACTGTGGAAAACACCAAAAATAAGAAGTTTAAAGTAAGTGGATATACTCGATATTTTTACTTTGAAGGGTTAGGTAAAACAAGGATTGAGACATTGGATTATCACGCCAAAGTTATCGTATCTTTTCTGAACTATGTGTTTTTTGAAAAGTATAAGGTTTACCGTATTCGAAAAATAACGGACTTAGATATAAAGCATGGGAATGAGTATCTTAGGGATTTAAAGGATGGAAGAATTGGGAACGACCAAAAGACTCGGCAAACGGTTGAAAAAGTAGAGCAGGTGCTTAATAAATTTTATCGGTTTTTATTGAAGGAATGTAAGGACATGGAATTTGTGCAAAAAGAGGATGTTCATGTGAAGGTATCCTATTCCAAGCAGTATGGCAATGTGAAACAGAAATTCAAACGAGAACAGGATATATATAACACCCTGTTTCAAGTTGATTATTCTAGCATAACTGCATCACCACCGGAACGAATAAAGTCAATTTCCAGCTTTGTTTTCTCAGAGCTTCTTACTCTTTGTGACATTCATTATCCACAGCTCAAATTAGCGTTATGTTTACAGGCATTTGCGGGTTTAAGACGAGGAGAAGTATGTAATGTTTCACAAGACAAAATTCAATACAGTATGTACGGACTGGATATCGGTTGGTTTAGTATTAACCTGAAGGAAGTCACTCAATTGCGTACAGATGGCATAATTACAGGTGGAATCAAGAAACGAAGAATACAACCAGTACATCCTGTCTTCCTATCCATGTTTCAGGAAATTTACAACCAGCATTTGAAGTTAATTGAACATGTAAAAAATCCGTTTGGAGCTTTATTTCTTAACCGCTATGGTGAAGCGATGACATCTCAAGATTATGAAAATAAATTTACAAGGTTAGTTAAATTATTGATTGAGAGATTACTAAATAACGGCGACTTCTTGTCACTTAGTGAAGCCAATTTATTGATGAGCGGCAGAATGAATACGCATGTGCTGAGGCATTTTTTCACACAGTTTATATCAGAGTTAGAGCAAACGCGAAGTCCAGTCGAGATTGCTTATTGGAGAGGAGATAGCTCGTTAGAAACGGCAATTATATATCTATCCCACCATCCGTTAATTGACGATAAAATTTCTTTTATTCAAAAGAAGGTTTATGAAGATCTTAGTAGATAAGGTAATTGTTAGTTATAACGTAAAATAAGTTCGGAAGGAAGAAGTGTATGAAGAAAGCTGATTCTGGAATTTCGGACGATTTTATAATACAGCTAGAAAAGGAGATTATTTGTCTCGAAAAAGAGCTTAATGATGTTCCGGATAATGCCTATTTGAAAGGCAAAATGGATGGGCTAAGGAGAGCGCTTCTTATATATCGTATGCTATTAAGATCAAAGTACAATTCCCATCCAGTTAGTATTGAGATAGACTAGCTCTAAGCTAGTCCTCCATAATGAGAGAAAACAAAGTCAAAATCGGAAATAAAGATAATACCACGGAGTAGAATGTATTATCGCGGATCAATTGAAGTTTACCTGTCAATTGATTGTTTGTCCGGGTTAAAAAATAGATTTTGAAAGGTAAATAACTTTATGAAGATCTATGGATTATATGGTAAAAGCGGGACGGGCAAAAGTCACAAGGTTCAGGTTTTAGCGAACAAGCTAGGAGTAAATTCGATTATTGATGATGGCATTCTAATTGTTGGACAAACTCATGTGGCAGGAGTCTCTGCAAAATGCGAAAGGATCTCTGTTGATTCAATACAATCAACGGACGAAATTAGCTTAGCAGCAAGCAGGCGACAGGAAGGGCTACATGCTATTTCTATCAAACCTAGTAATGTGCCCAAGACGTATAGTGGCTGGTATGAAAAGGAAATTGTTTCATTTGAGAATATAACTTTTGAAATTATCATAATCAGCCCTTACAGTAAAAATTTGTAACCATTTAATTTAGAGTAGTGGATTTGGTTGTATTCTCACTAGAGCTAAAGTTTAAAACTTATTGAACTCTAAGAAGAGGTAATAGGTGAAGGTATGTATGAAAATTATTACTCCATCGATGAAGTATGCGCCAAATTAAAGATTACTTTCAAAACTGTTGAGGCAGCTGTCGAAAAACAAATTTTACATCCTATATTAATTCCGTTTGGTTCGAAAACGAGAAAATTATTCCCGTATGAAGAAATTGACGCTATATCAAATCTTTTGGAACAAACCTACGGGATAAAAGAATTATTCAAACTGGCTCAGCAAGATGACAGGTTTTCGGATATCACCCTTAATACTCTGAGAAACTTCATTGATAGATACCCTATTCCCAAATTTGTGAATCCTATTGATTCATGGGATATAAGAAGAATTCTCAGATCTGATCTTAGGGGTTTATTTGATTACATTGATCAAAATTACAGAAGAAGAAAGTATGACTCGATTAAACAATGGATTAAACCCGGTGCAGAGATAAAATTTATTAGTGATGTAAATGGTTATTTGAATTTTGATTTTTTACGAGATTGTTATATAAACAAATATCATGCTAAAGGCTTCTCCAGCTTTCAGGATGTTGCGCGGCATACAATATACGTTGCTGAATATCAAAATGTGGATTGGTTTACTAATGAAAAATTCGATGATATTTACATAAAGTGTTCTGATGAAAACAAATTTTTGCAATTCTATGAACTCTGGGATAGAGTGAATAACCCGGAAGAATATTATACCAACAAAGAAGTTGCGCAAATGTTTGGCAGAAGGGTTGATACCATTGCCAAATTTGTTAATGCAATCAGAGTTGGTAAGTTATTATATTTAGAGAAATCCAAAGTGGACTACATATATAAGCTGGAAAAAGAGACGATTACGCTAAATGAGCTAGTTGAACAATTAAATTTGAAAACAGATCATGGAGACTGGTCGGATAAAAAAATCATCAGAGTCTTAGAAAAATTGGGAGTTGAGTATATTCCTCCAAGAAAACATCCCTTTGGACATGCGAATATCATTTTCCAGAAAGATGTACCAAAGATAAAAAAACATTTTGAAAATGAATTAACTCTTAAAACAAGCAGCCCATACAAAAAATATAAATTCCTTATCCAAAATATTAAACATAGTCATGTCCCCAGAACGATTGAGGCTTACGAAGATTTCGTGGTCGAAAGATTTAATGCAGTAACTAACGGAATTGTGTTGGTAAATGCTTTAGTATCCATTTACACAGAAACCTTTGGAACTCTAAAAAAAGAAATATTTGATTATGATAATAATGAATTGATGAACCTCTTGGACACGGTGGATACGAATACTGCTAAAGATGAAATGTCACGCTTTCTTAATTTTTGTAACCGTACTTTAAGTACGCGATATACAAATCAGTTCAAAATTCATAAAGGTACCAATGAAGAGGAAGTCCAGCCTTACTCGATTGAACAGTGGCTAGATTTTGGATTTCTTGTTTTTAATATACATCATGAGCATTACCCTATTTATCTGGAAAAAGCGCTAAACGTAAGAGGCTACGCTATGACCTGGCTCTATTGCTCGTTGCATTATGTTGTCGGTTGGAGGCACAGTGATCTTCTTGCATTGCCGTCCTTATCATTAGAAACTGTGCTGAGCATGAATGAATATGAGCTAATACAGAGCATTAGAGAAGGGAAATTCTCAAAAGAAATGGCTCAATTAATCATTAATGAAATGATGAGGATTGTTAAGGCCTTCCAAAGAAAACCTCAAAAAACAAAGAGAAAAAGTAATCAGCCATTGAAGGTGGTAGTTGAAGACAGCTATGTGCCAGTCATAGGAATGCTCATAGCTTTATGTGAGGCTCATCGGAGAATTGAAAAAAAGAAGACTTTGCTTACGGAAAGAGCCGGACGGAAAAACTCACATATAAATTTTTTTGGTGAACCATATCGTGAAATTTTCGGTGAAGGTCATTTTATGAACAGCAGAGCAGTGAAAACCTACCTAAATATTGTGCAAACCACAAGTCAAGATCAGGGATGGGGAATGGGTTACTATCTTGCCTCAATTATTCGAAGCCATAAACCCGATAAAAGAGGTATTGCGAGTACAACCCAAGTCTACTTGGAACATATCAATAAAAGCAATGATGTTGATCGGATAACCTTCGCTCTTTGCGAACGAGGGACATTTGGTTTTCTTCCGTATCTCATGTTGAAATTAATCGGCGGGGAACTATTTGTAAAAAAAGATATGCTGGAACAAAATGAGCAAATTTCAGAATTGTTGCCGATCAAACCGTATATGCTTGAGTGGTTGGTTAAAGGTGTTGTTGATAATCAATCAAGAGTAGCTGCTGTGATTAAAGAACTATTGGTGACTCCAAAAGAAGCAATGATGGAAATGCTAAGGAAAATATCATTAGGTGAAGCACCCTCTAAAATGGAGCATTCACAATGCTTATTAAAGTCTGTTGATAGGTCGAAATGCATTTATCCAACTAGGACGGATTGTGTTGGATGCGAATATTTGATTCCCGAGATGTACTTTCTTTTACAGTTTAGGGAGCTAATATCTCAAGTTCTAACAAACATTGAAACAGCCGTGTTTGAGTTCGATAGACAGAGATTTTCATATGCATTGCTGAATGCATATTTACCCATTCTTCAGGAGGCGGTGAATCTCTTTGGTCGAGAAAGGGTATCTGCTTTTATAAACTTAGTTGAAATTAAAAATAAAATTTTAAAATTAGGGACTAATAATCGATTGCAATTTCAGAGGTGAAGTCATGCTAATAATCGAGAAAAAGCTTGACGGAGCAAATATTTCAAGTGTTCAAGTTAAAGAATTCACAGAAATTGATTTTAACGAAGTCTATTTACTCTTTAATGAGTATAAGTCAAAAAATATCATACTCAATGAACATTTCGATGATTTAGTCTGGGAAGTGAGCAACGAGAAGAGAATTAGAAAAATGGATTTTGGGCTTAATGAAATTGTATTCTCCCAGGAATCAAAGAATCGGGATATTGGTCTATATATTGATTTAGTGAATTCTCTGAAGACGTTTGTTCTATACAAGCTCGGTTCTTCAGCAATGGAAACCATATATTTAATTCAAATAGCGATTAAAAATATATTAGAGAAAACGCACTACATCAATTTAACACAACTTCAATCACTCATGAATAGCGAGAATCAACCTTACGTTAGATATTACTATAATGTATTAGAATTCCTGGATTTTTATAATCTAAACGTAGATGAAACATGTATCGAAATCATAAATTATCATTATGAGTCTTATTGCATATCAGCTGAAGAAAATAGGTTTGACCGCCAAAGAAAGCTGGAGGATTTCCAAAGTATTTTTCGCTTGGGTGAAGCAATAGACTGGTATTGGGATATATGCGACCAGGATGAAAAAGAAAAGTATTATCCATTAAAAATTTGGTGGGAAATAACTACAAAAATTCCTTTACGAACTACTGAATTCTGTCTAACGCCTTATGATTGTACAAGGAAAGATGATGATATGTATTTTCTGACTTTAAAAAGAACCTTATTGAAGGGAAACGTGCCTGCGGTATCTCATAAAATTAAAGATGACTATGAAGATCACGAGATAAGAATTGACGAGGAGCTTTATCTTTTAATACAAAATTATAAGGCAATTGTAGACCATTATGATTCAATGGAAAATTTCTATGACCGTGATTATCAGATTATTGGAAAAAGGCAGTTTCTGTTATCTCATCGATCTTATTTTAAATGTCTGGAAGATAAAAAATCTACTTTCAAGAATACAAAAATATTAGAGCAATTTAATGAATATCATCTCAGAAAGATTATTCAGCAGTTTTATGTTAATGTGCTACAAAATAAATTTAATTATCAGGTGATACCGAAAAATAACGGTAACGAGTTGCAGCCTTATCAAATAGAACTCATCAGTCCGATGGACACAAGGCATTACGCGTTTATTAATTTAGTATTGAATGATATTGAACCGATTATGATAAAGGAGATTGCCCGGCATGGATCCGTTGATAGCAGTTACCATTACTACAACCATGTGGGCAGCTTTGTGAAATGTTTTACCTACAGCATGGCCAAAAGAATGGCGTTAAAAAATCGTGAGAAAATGGGGATTTCTATAATACATATGAATTCCTTTAATCACGAATATGCTTATCGTACAGCCATTGAAAAACAAGAAGTGAGGTATCGTGAAGTAACAGGCGGCAGATGTATTAATCCTTCTGAAGGATTTGAGGAGTGTTTGAAAAATAATAACGACTGTGCAATATGTAGATTCTTCCGGCGTTCATCTACTACTAACAATCAAGGCATTTTGCAACGTATTAACAGTAATGAAGAGAAATTAGCGACTGAAATCGACGCGTTACAAGAATTAGTCAAGCAATTCAAAAGATCGAAAAATTTTTCGGAAGATTATGGTGTAATCATTAACAAGATTAAAAGTCTCGCGAATCAAAATGCGCTATTATTAAGTAAATATGTCATGTAAGGAAGTTGAATGATGGCTCGAACATCCATTTTTGATACAAATGAACTAAAAGAGATCCTTCATAAATTTTTTAAAGATAATAAACATAAAGTAATGCGGCTGACTTTCAGTAACCTGGCTGCATATGCAAGCCAAGACTTAGGGATCTCTAACATTAGGTATTACCACTTTGCCCGAAATGAAGAGATTAATAAGATGGTAGAGGAGTATAATCAAACATTAAAAAGCAGCGATATTATGTATACCGCTAATAATAACTTATTTACCACCTTAAATATCAAAGAGTTTGTAAAAAACAATTTAGGCAACGCGCAGCAGCTGACATTTTATTTGACCCAGCTTCAAGAAAATCAAAAGAAATTATATGACCAAACTATCGACGCGGAATTCCAAATCAAGAAGCTTCAGGATCAAGTTCGCAAGCTTACAGAACAAAAAGAAAAATATAGGAATAAAAATAAAGAATTGTCCAAGCTTTTCGATCAATTGAAAGAAAAAACGGACGTATATATTGAGGCATTAAATCTCAAGGATGAAAAGCAGCTGCTTAAAGCGTTGCATAGTACGAAGCTAGTTTATGTCATTAATGAGAATGATGAGGAAATGAGCACAATTCAAACAGATAACATCCAGCAATTAGATGAGACTAACGGTAAAGACTTGGAAAAATTAATGGAGCAATATGGAGATATTTTCTCCTAATTGAGAACTAATCCGAAGGGTTTGCCTCTGGTGTACAAAATGATCCTTTCTTTTGATTAAAAGAGAATACGTGTTTTTACTTAATTGTTAAAGAATGAGACAGTGGTGATTGGAAAATTACCCGCGGCGTCTTTGTTCAAGCTGGTTTCCCTCACGTGTAGTGTAGCTTTTTTGATGATGACACGGGATTATGGCCCCCTTTCATTTGAAAGCTTAGGCCGATCCTGATAAACCTAGTGTAGTAAGGAAAAGAAGCTATTGTTAAATAGGCGATGGAGTTTAACTATACAACGCAGGAACGGCTAATGACTCTTACCAGAAGTTTATTTAACGTAAGCGTCAAATAACTCGGTGGATAGAAAAAAGAGCAAAACTCGAGTGAACAGAGCTTTGCTCTATTGGCAGGCTTCTTGGACTTCTGGGCTCCAGGGAAGGTAATCTTCAAGAAACTCCGGATGCTGTCCAAACTGAACCCCCGGCAATTGGCTGAAGATGAATTGAAGATATTTAAACGGATTAAGACCATTTGCCTTAGCACTTTCGATGATGCTGTAAACGGCGGCACTCGCCGAAGCTCCTTTCGGACTTCCGCTAAAGAGCCAGTTTTTCCTTCCAATTGTAAAGGGTCGAATACTGTTTTCGGCAAGGTTGTTGGATATGGAGCAGTTGCCATCCTGAAGATAATTCATAAACTCTCCCTTATGATTTAGGGCATAGGTCAAGGCTTCACCTAGTTTGGATTTGGGCAGCACCTTACCTTTGGTGGAATCGATCCATACCCAAAAAGCCTCCAAAACGGGTCTTTCTCGTTCCAGACGCTCAGATTTACGTTGTTCGCTCGAAAGGTCTTCAAGCTTTTTTTCAATCTCGAAAAGTTTGTTACAGAATGTAATGCCTTGGCTTGGAAGGGTGGCTTTCGGGCTCTGTATATCTTTCGGAAGGGAATCTACGAATTTCCTTCGAAGATGTGTCCAACAGAGGCATCTTGTGACACCCGGAATCTTTGTGTACCCGGAGTATGCATCCGAGTGAAGGTACCCATTGAATCCCTTTAGGAATTTCTGAGGGTATTTGCCACTTCGGCCAGGTTGGTACTCGAAGATTCGAATGGGGTGTTTGCCATGCTGGCCGCTGCTGTATACCCACATATAGGAATCGGTGGTATTCTTCCGCCCTTCTTCATTCATGACTTGAACGACGGTTTCATCCGCATGTATATACTTATCCTGCAGGAGTTTTTGATGCATTAGCCCCACCAATGGAGCTAGCCAGTCGCGGGACGCAGCTTGAATCCAGTTGGCCATGGTCGCACGGCTAAGGTTTACGCCCAGTGTCCGCCACTCCTTTTCCTGACGGTACAGGGGAAGGGCGTTGACGAATTTCTGATGCATGACCCATGCCACTGTGGAAGGAGAAGCCATGGAGTGCTGGATCACCGGATAAGGCAGGGGTGACTTTTCCATGTAGGGTTTCCCGTTCTTACGACAGGTACGGCACTCAAAGATTTCACGGTAATAATCGATGGCTCTGACTTTGGCAGGAATGAACTCGATTTCAGTTCGGACGAACTCTTCGCCAACCGATACAAGTGCGGTGCTGCATGCTTCGCAAAAGCAGTCTTGTTTATCAAGGGTGCAAAGGCGTTTGTCGTGAGGAATATCCTTCAAGAGTTCCATCCGCTGACCTTGAAATTTCTTTCGCCGGTACCCTTGTATCTCCTTAAGGTCAGGCTCTGGCGCCGTCGGATCCGCTTCGATTTCTGCTTCATCAAAAAGAGACATCTGCCCCAAAGAAAGGGACGATGTCTTCTCAGTACTTCTGCCGAAGAGTTTGCGCGTTAGATATTCAACTGTATCGTGAAGCCGTTTGTTCTCCAGTTCCAGTTCGCCTATGCGTTTTTCGAGTACTTTTACCTGCTCCGCAGCGCTCATGAATACAGTTCCTTTACCGTTTTCTACTGTATCCATTATAGCATAAAAATGCCGAAAAACCCAGTAATAATGCGCATTTTCGGGATTTTTTACTGTTAAAGACAGGCCGTAATATGGAGTTTTTTTACGGCCTTAGGTTGATCTATGGACAGGCCTTCCAGAAGCCAACGAAATTCCTGGTAGGTGATGGAGCGAACGGCTTCGGCATTCATCGGCCATTGAAAACTTCCGTTTTCCAGTCGCTTGTAAAGGAGGACAAGTCCATCTCCTTCCCAACAGAGGGCTTTCATTCGATTGCGTTGCCGGCCACAAAAGAGAAACAGACTGTTCTGGAAAGGGTTCAATTGAAAGTTCTGCTGGACGATGGCGGCAAGTCCATCAATTGACTTCCGCATGTCGGTATACCCACAGGCGACATAGATTTTCTCCGCTTTTGAGATATCACCGAACATGTTGCAATGCCCTCAAGGTGTTTTCGATCAAGGTTGCTGATGCATTGTTGCGAATCTCCAGTGTTACAGCGCCAAAACGTATTACGATATCTGACAATACTTCTTGATCACCGAAATCAGTACCAACTGTAGAGACTGGAATGTTTACGGGTACGATTGGATTGGCAATGGGGTTGTTTTGAGAATAAAGTGACGGGAGGGCTTCGCATGCGGCAGCGCGCACGCGCCTCAACCAATAATAATAAGTTTTAGGATTAATGTCATGATCAGCACACCACGCAGAGATCGTTTGTCCACTACTGCGACATTCTCGGACAATCTCAGTCCATTTGTTTAATCGATACTGGTTAGTAACTTCCCTGGTATTCAACTCTAAACCTCCCTTTGGAGTTTTTCGAACGAAGTCGAAAAACTCTACAAACTCCAATTAAGGGAATTGTCTCAAAGACTGAGGGAGGTTTCTATACACTAACTTATTAGACGCTTACACTCAAAACGTGTACCTTCCCTCCAAGATGTTTCATCTGTAACCTCTCCGCCGAAAAGGTATATGCTTTTTGCAGTTGGCGAAAACTTATCTAACCGATTGATATTATCCACTTTTGTTCCCATAGTTCTAAGATTAGGTTAGTTTATTTTTCTAATTTTAAACCCAATTGAAACGTACCGAATACCAACATACCTAGAACCCCGCTTTCCAATGCTTTCAGCCATTCAAAGGCCATCATGAATCCAACAGAAAAACCGAAAAAGAGGACAGTCAAAATAATTTGTATGGAATTTTCATGATTGATCAACATCTGGTGCAATATATTAAATTGTTGGTTCATAATCCAAAAACTCCTCTACCAAGTGTGGAAGTCGTATTAAATGCTCCTTTTGTTTACATTCTAGCTGAAAGTAACCTAAATGATTTAATTCTTTAATCAATTTCTTACAGGGTCCCAATTCCTTCTCCATCAAAGAAATGATTATGGGATAATCAATGGAGAACATATGCTCATTTTGCTGATCCGCCATCCAGTATATTCCGAGAAGCATAAGGAATTGCTCCCAATTAAGTCTTTGGGCAAAAACTTCGAGAACTAACCTTCCAGGAAATAAAAAGGTGCCATATTTCAGGAAAGCAGGTGCCTTTTCCTCAATAAGTTTGCTATTTAAGTCAAACTGCTGCCACTTCAGCATTTGCTGTAAATAAATCATTGAACAGAGCTTTCGAGATTCTTTCGGTAAAGGATGCACTATGAAATAAGAGGGTATGAATATTACACTGGGAATTCGAAGCATGTGATTATATTCTGCAACCATGTTAATTCTCTTCTAAGAAGTGCACGTTGTCGTACCCAGTTTTTAAAAAATGAAACATTACATCTAGTGGCTTGTCATCTGCTGCAATACGAAAGCTTGTTTGAAAACGTTCATCCGATTTAATCAGATCATAGTAATATGCTGTCATCTTATAAACGGAATCTTCTTTTGGAAACAAGGAGATTTTATTCAAATGTAGAGGATGCCGTTCCTTTAATTCAACTATAACATCTTCCTCATAGACAGCACGCAATAATTGATGATCTTGATTATTGATAATAAGAAATAGGTAGGTTACTTCTTTATCGCGTAGTTTTACGTATTGTTTATCAGTCAGCATGTAGAGCCCTTCGTAATTAAACCAAAACATTTCACCCTGTGTATCTTCCAAGACAACTTTGGCAATCCTGATAATCTTAGAATGGATCAATTAACACACCTCATTTATTTGTAATGTAAAGTTTGGGAAATATAGTTAATTGAGAGTTATTAATACAGTAATAATAACCCATAAACATTATAAATGTAAATAAAATATATATATATGGGGATTAAAATGTTGCAAACTCTCTTCTATCTTTGTTTATGAGGTGTTTATTAAATGACAAAAGCTTATAACAAAGATGATAATGATTTATTATTTGCTGTTGGTCAACAAATACGTTATATTCGAAAAATGAATAACTTAACTCAAGAACAATTAGCTGAAAAAGCTGGTATAAAAACGTCTTACATAACAGGGATAGAAAACGGGAAAAGGAACACTTCCCTAGCCACTTTGAATCGGCTTACAAATGCTTTGGAGATTCATCCAACACAACTGTTTCAGTACCAGAATATTGAGCCTGTTAGTGGAGATAAGTTTCAGACAATTAAACAAATACAATCATACCTAGCCAGTAGGAGTGAGGAGGAAATCAATTGGGTACTAAAAATAACTAAAGAAACAATGGAAACATTTGATCGTATTAGAGAAAGCAGTATAAAATAAGTTACGCATTCAGAATATTTTTTGCGTATCGCTTTCTGTGCATGTCTAGCGGTTTGTTCATTTCAAACGGTTGTGCAAAGTGTTGCGATTTCTACATTCAGTGAATAGTCATGCGAAATGGTAAACCATAATATACACTTTTATTGGAACGACACTCAAAGTAGTAAGCAAGAGACAAGGGTTAACATATTGTCCCTTGCTGCTGGTCCATATCTGCCAAGACGCAGCCAAACAATCCTAATCCAAAGCCCCTCTAGTCTCTTACCAACGGCCTCATAATGACCTTGGATACAAATTGTAACCGTCAAATCCCTTTGAACACTTTTCGATAAATCAGATTGAACACTTTTTAGCTGAAGATAGTTTACCGATGATTAAGCCGATAACTAACCCCTTGCAAATGAATGATCTCACTTTTATGTAGTATGCGATCCAGAATAGCTGTCGTAATTGCCGGGTCGCCGAGAAGGTCTCCCCAGTCTTCGGGTCCTTTGTTCGAGGTCAGAATGATGGGTGTTTAATTATATAGTTTGTTGATTGGAAGAACAGGTTGGCTTCGTGCCGATCCATCGCCAAAAACATGAGTTCGTCTATGATTACAAGATCTGAGCGGTAGATATGTCTCATTTTGTACTGGGAGGCTCTTGAGATCGCCTCTGTCTTCAGCAGATGGATCAGACCGTCCATTGTGATAAAACTAACCTTATGTCCTTTCTTTAGGGCTTCAACGCCCAGCCCGATCGCAAGATGGGTTTGCGATACCTCGTAAACTCGTATCGCCATGGCAATTTAGCCTATCATGCCCGCCCCTCCATGTAAAGCCTTCCTGTGCTACTGTGGTTTTGGTAAAACCCATTTACACAAAATAATTTACACTCCCTATATGCACAAGTTAGCTTTTAAATCGATTACACGAGTTAATCTATATTCGCGTCAGTTTTACTCATACACACAAAACGATCACATTTTTCTTATATAATTTTATTTAGATCAAAACACTCGAAGATCATGAGGTCCTATGTACAGTTTTTTTAGCGAAATCAGTTCTTGGTTAAGTGCTCCTTTTGCCCATACTGCCCGTACTTCTAATATTGCCTTCTTGGCAGCATTATTTTTCGGATTTGCCGGCTCCGTTGCGCCTTGTCAATTGACCGCAAACCTAGGCAGTATTACTTATTTCGGCAATAAATACATGCAAGAAAAGTTGGCCGGTCTCGAATTTCTTCTTTATTTGCTAGGGAAGATCATGGTTTTTTCCCTTTTTGGGATGATGTTTTGGCTATTTGGCAATAGCATCTCCATTGATTCGATTCCCGTTTTTGTTTATGCCCGCAAGTTGGTCGGCCCTTTGCTAATTTTTATGGGGTTGTTTTTTCTGGGAATCATAAAGTTGCGCGGCGGTTTCGGGTTTAAAATTTCTGACGCTGTGAAAAATATGGGCGAACGAGCTGGAAGGAAAAGCGGTGCGTTTTTGCTTGGGGTGGCATTTTCACTAGGATTCTGTCCGACGATGGTTCTGCTGTTTTTCGGCATGGTGATGCCGCTGGCTGTGCAGTCGACTTATGGTATCCTCTTACCTTCCGTTTTTGCCTTGGGCACAGCGTTTCCGCTGCTATTATTTTTCGCGATTGTGATCGGGTTTGGTTTGGATCGGACGATCTTAAAAAAAGCCAGACAATGGGGACGTATTGTTTATAAAGTATCCGGGGCATTTTTAATTCTACTGGGTATCAGTGATACGATTACGTATTGGGGGCTCTAATCAAGATTTGATAAGACCTTCATATTTTCAACATATTTTGAAGTAAATTAGGGATCGAGGGAATGCCAATGCCAAAAATACATGCGCTAGTCGTTGATGATGAATGGAATATGCGAAACCTTTTACGCATTTACCTAACCAAGAGTGGTTTTCAAGTTTCAGAAGCCAGTAACGGCCATGAAGCACTTGCGTTAATTGAACAACAACCATTCGATTTAATTTTGCTGGACATCATGATGTCCGGTATGGACGGGTGGGAAGTGTGCAAACGAATTCGTAAAACGAGCCAAACCCCTATTTTAATGCTGACGGCCCGTACTGAAACGAAAGACAAGGTACAGGGACTTAATATGGGGGCCGACGATTATTTGGTGAAGCCGTTTGAACCGGAAGAATTGATCGCGCGCGCATTTGCCTTGCTGCGGCGTAGCAGTATGGCCGATGCCACCGAAATTCGTCCTGCAGCCATCGTTTATCAGGACTTGCAAATCGATCCCGATGCTAGACAAGTGATGGTCAAGGATCAGATGATTGAGCTTACCCCCAAAGAATTTGACCTGCTGCGTTTTCTGGCACAGAATCCGAACCGGGCGTTCACGCGGGAAATCTGTTTAGACCAGGTTTGGGGCAGCGATTATTTCGGGGATACGCGCACTGTGGATACTCACGTGAAAAATATACGGGAAAAGTTACGCGCTACAGGACTGTCTTATGTGCCGATTCAAACCGTATGGGGCGTGGGGTATAAATTCCATCCGGTCGAGGATTCCAAATGAATGTGAACCGGATCGTCATCAAACTGGGCTCCACGATGATTTTGCTGTTTCTGGTCGTCCTCCTTCCATTGGGCTATGTGATTAATCAAATTTTTTCAGGTTTTTATTACAATCAGGTGCAGCAGCATATCGAGCGATTGGCTGCGCGGTATGCGAATGAGGTCGCCACCAGTCGGAGCACCATGACCGTTAATATGATCGAAATGATGTCGTCATTTTCGGATGTGAAAATGATGGTCGTCGATGCGGAAGGAAAAGTTATGGCAAATTCCGGCGTTGCTTGGAAACCGCAGAGCTCACCCATTCCGGAAGAAGAAATGCAGGAATTGATAAGAGGAAGGGCACTTGAAATGGAAATGGTCGACCCTGGATCAGGCGAACGTTTCCTTGCCTCCGGCCAACCGATCATTGTTGGACAACACTTTTACGGCGCAGTCTATGTGCTGTCCTCTGTTAATGGAATTGATCAATCCCTGCAAAAAGTAAGGCAATCACTGATTCTATCAGGTATAGGGGCTTTTTTCCTCGCGCTCGGCTTTACCTTCGTCCTTTCCCGTAAACTTTCGGACCCGTTGGTTCGCATGGAGACGGCGACGCGTCGGATTGCCCAAGGGGACCTGAACACCCGGGTTCAGATCCCTTCGAACGATGAAATCGGCTCTTTGGCCAAAGCCATCAATGATTTGGCGGTTGATCTGCAGCGGTACCGTGATACGCGAAGGGAATTTTTTGCGAATATTTCCCACGAACTTCGGACCCCCATGACGTATTTGGAAGGCTATGCAAAGGTGTTACGAGACGGGTTGTACGAGACGGAGGAAGAGAAACAGAAATATTTGGACATTATCCATCAAGAGTCGATTCGGTTAACGCATATGATTCATGATTTATTTGAATTATCGAAGATGGAGGAAGGCAAGATCATCCTTCACATGGAATGGATCGATTTGACCGAAGTCATGGATCATGTCATTCAAAAAGTGAAGCCAAAAGCAAAAAGTAAGGGACTGGATATTCGCGTGGAACAACCGGATCGGCTACCGCTGGTGTACGCCGATGGCCTACGAATGGGGCAGGTGTTTATGAATTTGCTAGACAATGCGATCCGTTATACGGAAACGGGCACGATTCAGGTGCAGCTCAGGCAAGAGCCTAGCCATGTGGTTACGATCGTGGAAGACAGCGGGATCGGCATTCCCCCAGAGGAATTGCCTTCTATTTTTGAGCGCTTTTATCGGGTGGAAAAATCGCGTTCCCGAGAACATGGAGGTACCGGGTTAGGACTTGCTATCGTCAAGCAGCTGGTGGACATGCAGGGCGGAACGATTCAAGTATCCAGCGTGTTAGGAAAAGGCACTCGTTTCGAAATTACACTTCCGATTGGAGGGGATAGCCAGTGAAATGGATCGAGTGGGTCATTGCCATATCCCTTGTGGTGATCGGTGTATCTTGTTTAACAATGTCGGCGACGTCCATGATGAATCCTGCTACAGTGAATCCGTATCTATACAACTTATTGCGTATATGTATGTGGATCGGCATTCCGGCTCTAATCGCGGGATTATTGTATCTCATATTCAAGAGAAAAAAAGGGGATCCGAAATGAAAAAAGTAATGAGCAAAATTTATCCGCTCATGTTCGCGGCAATGACTGTCTTTCCGGCTCAAATTTTTGCACATGGAACGGAAGAGGAACATCAAAGGGAAAGCCTGCTTGGGAATTATGTTTTCTTTGGCATCGTAATTTTATTCCTCATCCTTCTACTCAGCTTTATTCTTATCAGCAAAAAGGTGAAGCAGCTAAACAATGCAAAAAATGAAGCAGACCGGGCAAAACGGAAGCAGCTCGCCAAAGCGGCTAAGGTATTCAAATGGACGGCGATTGGTGCATTCGTGGCTGTACTCATCAGCGGGTTCGCCGTTCTAAGCGGAGGGTCCAAAACCACTGCAGAAACAGAAGCCCAGCAGTTGAAAGAGGTCACGATGGAGCATGCGCATGGGATGAGCTACTCTCCTGACGGGAACAAGCTTTTCTTTGCCGTTCATGACGGTCTTCGTGTTTACGAAAAGGATCAATGGCTACTTCCAGCCGGTGAAAAGCATGATTACATGGGTTTTTCCATGGTGGATGACGGGTTCTACAGCAGTGGGCATCCAGCACCAGGTTCGAACAAAAAAAATCCTTTCGGCATTGTTAAAAGCACAGATGAAGGAAAGAGTTTTGAAGCGCTTGCCCTTTATGGCGACATTGACTTTCATGGCATGAGTGTCGGCTACAAATCTCACACCATCTATGTTTTCAATCCTGAACCGAACGCCAAAATGAAAACGACCGGGCTCCATTATTCAACCGATGAAGCAAATAGCTGGACGAAATCGGCAATGAAGGGCGTGGAAGGACAGCCCGCGGCGCTTGCGGTACACCCGACCAATGAGGCGGTGGTGGCCGTGGGCACGGAAAAAGGTGTATTTGTGTCGAGAGATTACGGACAGCAATTTGAACAAATCGGACCTGTCGGGCAAATTACTGCTTTGTTCTTTAATGCACAGGGCAGCTTGTTTGCAGGTGGGATAGAAAATAAATCGGCAACATTAATCCGTATGGACATCGATGCGAAACAAACCGGGAATATCCATATCCCAGCTATAACGGAAGATGCCATCGCCTTCATCGCGCAAAATCCGGTTAATGAACAAGAGCTCGCCGTCATGACGTTCAATAAAGATGGATATACCTCATCAGACGGTGGCGAGAGTTGGACGAAAATTGTCGATCAGGGAAAGGGCACATCCACACAAAAATGAGGAAAGGGAGTGGTGCACATGATGGGGATGATGGGACCGGGTTGGAGCCTCTTTATGATGGTGTTCTGGATTCTGATCATTGGAATGGTCATTTATACCGTATTGCTGCTGGTGTCTAAAACGTTTCAGAAAAAAGAAGATCCGGCACTGAACATTTTGAAAGAACGGTTTGCCCGGGGAGAAATGGACCAAGACGAATTTGAACGGAAAAAGGCGGCATTAACCGGCAAATAAAACTTCATTGCCCCCTCATAGAATCATCACGTTTTCAACACATCTATGAATTAGACTATCCTTGTAAGAACAAAATATGGAGGAGGAGAATTAGCATGAAGAACAAAAAAACGTTGTTGATGGTTTCGTTTGCTCTTGCAGCGGTTTTGGTTGTGGGGCAAGGGGTGTTTGCCGCAAATGACAATAACATCGCCAACGGCAATATGAGCAACATGATGAACGAAAACAGCATGTCGGGCATGACGCAGATGATGGGGAACGAAAACATGCGGAAGATGATGAGTGCCATGAACTCCCCCGAAGGACAGGAAATGATAAGCGCATGCAGCACGTTTATGGATTCTTACGATGATAAGAAGAGAGATTGAACACAAAGTGCACATTGAGGGCAGAATAAGCGTCGAGGAATATGCGGTAACAAAAGCCGCGTTACTGCAAGAATGAAAATATATAACGCCAGTAGATCCCGGCATTTCCGGATACTGGCGTTTCAGTTATATTGGGATTATCTGAAAAGCGAGGGAGGAAGATCGATGAATTGGTTACAGTTGCTTGCTTTTTTAGCATGCCCTTTGATGATGCTCTTTTGTATGAAGGGCATGTTCGGTGGAAATAAAAATAAGAAAACGGGTGCGGTAAACACCTCTGTTTCTCAACAAGAGTCTCAGCAACTGCAAATTAAGATGGCGGATCTCATGGAACAAAACCATAAACAGATGAAGGAAATTGAGGATTTGAAGGCCAAGCAGTCAAACAACGTGGTCCAGCTCGCCGATGAAAGATTGTCAAAATGGGAAATATCCTAATCATTTTTTAGGATGCTTAATAACAGCGATGGGGTCTAGCCTCGTCGCTTTTTTGTTGCAGGGGCTACGGGATTTCGATTCAATTGGTGGAACTTCATCATTTCAACACAGATTCCCCACGTTTTGAACAAAACCTTTTTTTATAGTCATTGTTATTGATCATCAAGCGGTGGTCGCAAGGTTATGGAGACAGCAATCAACATTAGGGAGGGGATAGTCAGGGGGAATGCTACTTCATATGTTTCGATTCACAGAAATCGTACCACGTATATGTAAAACTAATCATTCAAAACAGAAGAGGTAACTTTTATGCAAATGAGTCATTTTATGCAACTACTTGGTGCAAATCATCCTTGGAATCTCATTATTTTTATGGCCATTCCGATGCTCATGATTGAAACGATCGCTGTTACCGAGTTTCACCTTATTTTTAATCGTAAAACTAGCGGTACTGTAAAGTTAATTAATAAGTTTTGCAGTATCTTCTTCGGATTTTATTTCACTGGCATTTCAATTTATCTCATGTTCAATGCAGTCATTCCGGTTACCCTTACCGGCGGTTGGCTAGGTTGGGTGGATGCAGCTGCGGTCATTATCAATGTGACAGGAATGTTGTTCACGCTTCCGCTGGCCTTGTTGGAATTAGGATTGATTTATAAGAAGAAATCAGCGGATCAAAAGCTGAAAGTTCATTTTATGCTGGTCAGCGGTTTCCTTATTATCGGCCATGTCGCTATGGTTCTAGGAATGGTTGATCCTGGTGTCATGAATCCGATGCCGATGAACGATAACATGGATATGAAAATGGACATGGAAATGTAAGCTACAGGTTCAATCATCAATGTTACGCTAAAAGTAAATGTGAAATTTCAACAAAGGAGAAACTGTTCATATGACGAATTATATGTCACTGATCATGGCAAACCAGCCATGGAATCTCATTATCTTTCTCGCCATTCCCATCCTGATGATTGAAGCCATTACCATTATGGAATTTTTTATTGTTTTTAAGCGTCAAACCAGCGGTACCTTAGTGCGGATCAATAAACTTTCTTCTATCTTTATTGGTTTCTATTTTACGGGCATTTCGATTTATCTCTTGAATACGTTAGTCATTCCACTTAGCCAAACAGGTGGATGGTTGACGTGGGTGGATGTCGTCGCGGTAGGGTTTTATATCATTACTCCGGTATTCCTTCTCCCTCTTGCACTTATGGAACTAGGACTCATTTTTAAACAGAAAACAGAGGAAAAACGGATAAAAATTCGTTTTGGGCTTATTAGCGCGGCTATCGTTGTCTTCTGTCTGATCGCAATGCCTTTCGGAGCGCTTAAGCCAAGTATGTTCAGTAACTCAACGGGGAGCGATAAGATGAACACGCAGATGGATATGAAAATGGATATGAAAATGGATATGAAGATGGATCAACAGATGGACATGAACATGGATATGCAAAAATAAATCAATTCACTCGAGAAATTGATGGCTGTAATTGAAACGACCGCTATAAGCGTCCCGATTCGGGGCGCTTTCAGCATGTATTGGGCCGGACCCCATCTATTATTGTTCAGTACTACTATTCAGCTTTACTGAATTTTCAAGGGTTGCCACGTCTCCGTATTTACTCCGTTCGCTGTTTGTAAGGCTGCTCACTTCAAATGGACGCAAAGGAGTCTTATTTTCCACACAGTTTCATCACATCTTTGCGCTAAAATCGGGAATGATCTTTGAGCTCTTTTGGAACATTGCAGGTGGGCTTCATATAAATAGAGGGGTGTCAAACATGATTCTAAACTCGATGCCATGGCAATGGAAATGGCTAGTAATCGTATCCGTTGTCGTTTTTTGTTTTGCTTATTTCTTTCCTGCGACGACGCAAGCACATTCCACTTTGGAGAAAACATTTCCTGCGGCTGGCGCCATCGTAGATAAGTCTCCTGCAAAGGTAGAACTTTGGTTTGAAGATCCCGTCATCGTCCACTCCGAATCCATCCAAGTGGTTGATGAAAAGGGAAATGAACTGCAACGGGGGAAACCATTTACCGATACTGAAGATCCGCGGCATATTATCTTATTTGTCCAGGAGAATCTTCCAGCGGGCGCTTATACGGTACAATACAATCTGATTGCTTTGGATGGTTTCGTCATTAGCGATCAGTTCAAATTTTTGGTCACAGAGTCAGAGGCGACCACCCAAACCGAAGATGAGTTTCGTTTAGTTAAATCGAACCCGATGGACGGGGAAATAGCTACTGTCGCGCCTGCACAAATGGATCTTTGGTTTTCGCACCCGGCCAAGGTCAGTGCGTTTGGGATTTTTGGTAAGGATACGAATGTTGTCACCAAGGAACCGTGCGCGGATTCCGCAGACCCCCGGCATATCATTATTCCTTTGGAGACGTCACCGTCTCCGGGTACATATCAAGTGACCTGGTATGCAGCTCCGCTCAATCCCGATGGCACAACGAACCAACGTGAATTCTTGGGGGTATTTTATTTTTCCGTAGGTGAAGTGACTTCCCTCGTGTCGAACCAGGACATCACGTTACCTCCAACCTTCAAAAATCCATTAGGTGTTAAGCATGTAGCGCATGCACTCGCATTTCTTGGATTATTGACACTCGTTGGCGGCACTTGGTTTCAGGCGATCATTGCAGGAAAAATGGGGGATTACAGGCCATGGACAAAGGTTTCCTGGTTGTTATACGGCTCCAGTGTGTTGGGGCTGCTCTTACTGATTATCGTAAGGCGCTTGGAACTTGGCAAAATACCGCTGTCCGAGTTTATGTCGTTACAGTTTGTCTGGATACCTATTGTGCAAATCATCCTCTTGTCGATCAGCACCTTCCTGCTGCGCAATAAACTACAGCTTGTAGGCTTGGTGGCCGCGGTTTTACTCTGGCCATTTTCAACCGGCCATTCCACCTACCCGCGTTATGGGGGATACTTCGCTGTGGGTATGGATATGGTCCACTTGCTTGCCATCTCGGTCTGGATGGGTGGATTATTGGCCCTTTTAGTGATGATTCCAAAAGATAATTCATTTTCCTGGCTGCAGCAGGCCGGCAGCAAATATGCCAAATGGGCGTTTTGGGCTATTATTTTACTCATTTTGACGGGCATTGGCATGACGCTTCAATACGTCCCATCTTTTACGGTGAGCAGCCTGATGGTTAGCGATTGGGGCAAAGCCATATTAATCAAGGTCCTACTGGTGTTAGCCATTGTCGCACTCGCGTATTGGCAGCGCCGCGGGTTGCAACGAATGTCCGAAAAAGCAATGAAGGCTTTGGTGCGCAGGGGAGTAATCGAACTCCTATATGCAATGCTTATTATTTTCGCAGCTACCGTACTCATTGAATCCTCGCCAAGCGCGGCAAGTCAGGGAATTTTCCCAAGCAGTAGCGTACAGCAAGATTTGAAAGTGAGTGTCGATATCTCTCCGCTCAGCCTGGCAACGAATGATATTTTTCTGCGTTTTGATGACAAACCTGCTTTAAAGCAAGTGAAAGTGAAATTATTTATGCCTCCGGATTGGACAAAGGAAAATACGGCGTTTGATCTCGGCGACGGCATGTATAAATTGACTGGAAACTATCTGCACGCTGCAGGCACGATTAATATGGAAGTGGAAGCCTGGAAAGCGGATGGCAGCAAAGTCGTTTTTCCCTTCCGCGTTGTCGTACCCGGCGAAATGCGGATGTATGAATAGTGGATCGATCATATGACCACATAAAAGATTTTCAGTAACATTAGGGCCATACTATGTTAGTTTGGAGTTGTTATTTGTGATCAAACGTCTCCTTTTCGCTTATTCATGCCCATTCTCCGATTGAAAAAAGGACTCCTGAAACGGATGCCCTTTTGGAACACGCGCCCAGCCAAAGCGATCTATACTTTGAAAGAAGTTCCGATTCATCATTAAGAAGTGCCTAACCGACACGCTACCAAAAGCTCTTGCACCCGTTTAATAGGGTATGACGCAGCTGCTCTATTACTCGAGTTCATGTTGTATAAATTGCAGTATTCTGAGGTCATTGTGCGCGATCTTTTCGGATTTAATTTTGTATGGACGCGATCATACAGATTGTATTGGTTGCCATTGGTTACGTTCTTATAACTAACACCATTTTGAGTGAATAAAAGTTCTTGACCCTGTACTATGGTACAGGGTTTATACTTTATTACGGGGTGAGAAAAGATGAAATATCGTACAGGAGACATTTCCAAACTATGCAACGTCAATAAGGAAACACTGCGTTATTATGAACGAAAAGGATTGATTCCCGAACCTGTAAGAAGTGATGTAGGTTATCGACTGTATCCCGAAAACACGAGGGACAGATTAATGTTCATTAAGCGAATGCAGGAGCTTGGTTTCACACTCTCCGAAATTGATAAATTGCTTGGCATTGTGGATAAAGACGATGTTAGATGCGCAGACATGTATGACTTTGTTGTCGAAAAACTGCAGGACGTTCAGCAAAAAATTAAAGACCTTCAACGAATCGAAACGATGTTATCTAATTTAAAAAAGCGTTGTCCTGATGAAAAAGCGATTCATGAATGCCCCATTATCGAAACATTAATTCGTTAGATTATTCCTTTGCTTGCTGGTACAACATTTGGGACTTATAGCGCGTTCATCAAACAACCGCTGGGATAATTTTCGGAAGCCTCTTTTCCTTTTCTTTGTTCATGATGTTTAAACGAATAGGGAAACAAGAGAAAACCGGGAAAACTAGCGCAGCGATAGATTGTTGCAGTATTCCAAAGCAAAAATGAGGTGTATTGATGAAGGAAAAAATGTCGAGTTTGGCCACTGTTTTTAGCGCTTTTGTGATGTCGGGTTGTTGCCTGGGTCCCTTAATTTTAATCCCCCTTGGATTAACAGGGTTTGCAGGAACACTCGCGATTTTCGCTACAAAGTTCCAATCGGTGCTTATGATTATTACTGTCGTTCTTCTAGCGATCTCTTTTTATTATGTTTATGGACGGCAATGCAAAAAGAAAAGTACGATTATCACGTTATGGATTTCGACTGTTTTGGTGTTGGGCATGTTTACTTATACCCTTTTGGCTAAGGGATACGTTTAAGGAAGGTGAATCTTATGAAAATAAGTAAAATCGCCTTGTTCACTGGATTGATGTTATCTTTTGCGCTTATCGTTTCAGCTTGCGGAACACCAAACGAAAGCAAAAGCGCTGTTACAGTCGCAAACGCAGAAAATATTGAAAAGGCGTCGTTTGAAGTCACAGGGTTAACCTGTGCGAGTTGTGATTTTGTTGTAGAAAGTGCCATAAAGAGTGTAGATGGTGTCCAGAATGTACAAATTAAAAGTAAGATCGGTTCTGGAACGGCGCAAGTTGAATTTGATAAAAGCAAAACGGATCTAAAAACAATTCAAAAAACGGTGATTGATTTAGGATATGGTATTCAATAAGTTGTGAAAAACTATCGTTAAGGTAGGTGTTTGTTTATTATGAAAAAATATCGAATCCAAGTGAAAGGCATGACCTGTACGGGCTGCGAAGAACACGTTGCAACAGCACTTGAAGGTATTGGGGCCAGAAATATTAAGGCCAGTTTTCGGCGGGGAGAAGCCACACTTGAATTACCAGACGACGTAAATATTGAAACCGCAAAGCAAGCCATCAACGAAGCGAAATATCAATCGGGAGATGCGGAAGTCATGGAGTCTTATGACAAACCGGTTCTCGACGGTAAGGGTGATTATGATTTATTGATTATTGGATCAGGTGGAGCCGCTTTTTCGGCCGCAATTAAGGCGGTCGAACATGCCGCAAAAGTCGCTATCATTGAACGTAGTACCGTAGGCGGAACTTGTGTAAATATTGGCTGCGTTCC
This sequence comes from Paenibacillus sp. F024, assembly GCF_057814255.1. NCBI lineage: Bacteria > Bacillati > Bacillota > Bacilli > Caryophanales > Paenibacillaceae > Paenibacillus > Paenibacillus sp. F024. Next base: position 4,993 of record NZ_JBVASZ010000029.1, on the reverse strand, counting down.
ATCCAAGACACTGCTTCGTGCCGGTGAAATCCATCATCTCGCTAAAAGCAACCCTTTCTTGGGGCTAACCACATCGGCTGGGTCAGTTGATTTGGCACAATTGGTTGAGCAAAAAGATGAACTTGTTGGCGAACTTCGCCAGCACAAGTATGTCGATTTAATTGAAGAATATGGATTTGAACTCATTCGCGGCGAAGCCAAATTTATTGATGAAAAAACGATAGAGGTTAATGATCAAAAGTTTAGGGCTAAACGATTTTTAATCGCCACAGGCGCTTCCCCTTCCATTCCGGACATTCCAGGTTTACAAGAAGTGGATTATCTGACTAGCACGTCCTTGTTGGAGCTGAAGCAATTACCCAAAACCCTTGCTGTTATTGGTTCGGGGTATATCGCCATGGAATTAGGTCAGCTGTTTCACCAATTAGGCTCACAAGTCACGTTACTGCAAAGAAGTCCACGGCTCTTGAAAGAGTATGACCCGGAAATATCCGACGCAGTGACCAAAGCATTAACAGAACAAGGCATTCAGGTTATTACCGGTGTAACCTATGAACGCGTTGAAGCCATTGGCGACCTGAAACAGGTTTATCTTTTGGTAAATGGCGAATACAAAGTAGTGGAGGCCGAGAAACTTCTTATCGCTACAGGACGAAAACCGAATACGGAAGCACTCCATCTTAGTGTGGCTGGAGTAAAAACAGGTTCACGGGGAGAAATCATTGTTGATGAATACTTAAGGACCGCAAACCCCAACATTTATGCGGCTGGTGATGTCACCATGGGTCCACAATTTGTATATGTTGCTGCTTATGAGGGGGGGATCGCGGCAGATAATGCTATCAGGGGATTAGAACGTAAGGTCAACCTTGAATCCGTTCCAGGCGTTACATTTACTTCCCCGTCGATTGCTTCTGTTGGATTAACGGAAGCACAGGCAAAGGCAAAGGGTTATGAAGTGAAGACGTCCGTTCTACCTTTGGATGCCGTTCCGAGAGCGCTTGTGAATCGACAAACAACTGGTGTCTTTAAGTTAGTCGCTGATTCAAAGTCGTTGAAAGTATTAGGTGCCCATATTGTCTCTGAAAACGCTGGGGAAGTCATTTACGCCGCGACATTAGCAGTAAAATTCGGTCTAACCGTTGAGGATTTACGTGAAAGCTTTGCGCCGTACTTAACGATTGCAGAAGGATTAAAACTGGCAGCTCTGACGTTCGATAAAGACGTTTCTAAATTGTCTTGTTGTGCTGGGTAAATCTCCCCCCGTTTGTTTTATTCGGGTCTGTAAAATAAAACGTGGAACCTTTGAAAACGAGAAAAAAATGGGCCGGTTTCGATTGTAACGGCCATAGGTAACGCCGCGAGAAACGGCGTGCTGATTAAAGGCGGGATTCACCTAGAGGAAACGGGCCATCTATCGGTCATTGCTTTTGATAAAACCGGGACGTTAACGAAGGGTATTCCGGCGGTGACCATATCGTTACAATGACAGGCCGCAGCATAAGTTTGAAGCGATTAAGCAACTAAAAGAAACCGGCAAAGTCGCGATGCTTGGTGATGGTGTGAATGACGCTCCGGCTTTAGCTAGTGCAACGGTTGGCATTGCCATGGGGGGAGCCGGTACCGACACCGCATTAGAAACGGCCGATATTGCGCTCATGGCCGATGATCTAACGAAGTTGCCCTTTACGATCCGATTAAGCCGGAATACGCTGAACATCATTAAACAAAACATTGCTTTTGCGCTGATCATTAAGCTGATCGCCTTGCTGCTGATTGTTCCGGGTTGGCTAACGTTATGGCTTGCCATCTTTGCGGATATGGGAGCAACGCTGATCGTAACGTTAAATAGCTTGCGGCTACTACGAACCAAGAGAGAGTGAAAACACCTGTCACGTTCAAACAACAAAGGCCCCTGCATCTGCAGGAGCTTTTTTTGTCGTTTCCTAAAGGCGTTATTTTCGATTTACAAACTGTTTACAATATAATTCATTGATTATATAAGCGAATTCGTATATATTTATTGGTGTGAAATACAATAGTATGGATACACCGCTTGAGGGGAGGTATGACATGGAACAAATCAATGAAGTGGCAGAGAACTTGAAACTGCTCGGAGATAAAACTCGACTCACGATGATGGCCTTATTGAAAGAACGCGCCCTTTGCGTATGTGATATCGTGGAGCTGCTGGAAACATCACAGCCCAACGCCAGCCAGCATTTGCGTAAATTAAAAGCCGCGGGGCTTGTGAACGAAACACGTAAAGGCCAATGGATTTATTATTCGTTAAATATTGAAGATAAGCCCTATATTCAGGCGATTATGGGCTACCTTCCATCGTTAAAAGAAAAAATCGATCAAATCAAAAATGATTGCGATTAGTGCGGAGGATTACATGGCTATTACTGCATTTCTTATTTTTTTAGTGACCCTAACGTTTGTCATTTGGCAGCCAAAGGGATTAAATATCGGCTGGTCCGCAAGTACCGGGGCGATTCTTGCATTAATTTTCGGCGTAGTGAGCTTCGCGGATGTCGGAACGGTAACCGGCATCGTGTGGAACGCAACCTTGGCGTTTGTAGCCATTATTTTAATCTCCCTGGTGCTCGATGAAATCGGATTTTTTGAGTGGGCAGCCTTACATATGGCACGGCTGGCACGTGGTAACGGTCTACTCATGTTTGTATTTATCATCCTGCTTGGTTCTGCGGTCGCGGCCCTGTTTGCCAACGATGGAGCGGCCTTGATCATTACGCCGATTGTGCTCGCCATGGTTCGGGCGCTTAAATTTGATGACAAGATGATCCTGCCGTTTATTATGGCGAGTGGGTTTATCGCCGATACGGCTTCATTGCCGCTTGTCGTCAGCAACTTGGTCAACATCGTATCTGCCGATTATTTCAACATCGGTTTTGCGGAATACGCGAGCCGTATGATTGTGCCGAATTTCTTTTCCATCATTGCGAGCCTGATTGTGTTGTATTTGTATTTTCGGAAAAACATCCCGAACAGCTACGATCTCACTCAGTTAAAAAAGCCGAAGGAAGCCATTAAGGATATGAGGCTGTTTAAATTATCTTGGGTCATTTTAGGGGCTTTGCTCGTCGCCTATTTCGTTAGTGAATTTTTCACCATTCCCGTGTCCATTATTGCCGGTATAGCCGCAATAGCGTTTCTTTTCGCCGCGAGAAAAAGTCCTGCGATTCATACCTGGAAACTCGTAAAAGGCGCGCCCTGGGCAGTCGTGATTTTCTCCATCGGCATGTATGTGGTCGTTTATGGTTTGCGTAATGCCGGGCTTACGGATGCACTAGGCAGCGTGATTCAAGCAGTCGCAGACAAAGGACTGTTTGCTGCTACCCTAGGCATGGGCTTTATCGCAGCGATCCTGTCGTCCATTATGAATAACATGCCAACGGTCATGATTGATGCACTGGCCATTCAAGGTACACAAACCGAGGGATTCATTCGAGAGGCGCTCATCTATGCCAATGTGATTGGTTCGGATTTAGGTCCGAAAATTACGCCAATCGGGTCCCTTGCAACCCTGCTTTGGCTGCATGTGTTATCCACCAAAAATGTCAAAATCAGCTGGGCCTATTATTTTAAAGTCGGCATTCTGTTAACCATTCCCACGTTGTTCATTACCCTCACCGGTCTTTATGCATGGCTTTATGTTCTCCAAACGCTACAGGTGAATGTATGGCTATGTATCGCAGCGATTGTTGGTGTGCTTGTGGTGGTTGCGATGATTATTAAGACTTTTTTGGGAAGTAAACAAGCTAAACGAGGGCATCAAGGCGCTTAACTGTTTCACCATTCGAACTCATAAAGGAGATTGTTCACCATGGAGAAAAAACCTTTAGTTTACTTTTTGTGCACCGGAAATTCTTGCAGAAGTCAAATCGCGGAGGGCTTTTTAAAGGCTTTGGGAGGCGACAAATATGAAGTGAAAAGCGCAGGTCTTGAAGCGCATGGACTAAATCCGCGTGCGGTTCAAGTAATGAATGAAGCTGGCGTGGACATTAGCAAAAACACTTCCGATGTAATCGATCCGGATATTTTGAATCGTGCCGATTATGTCATTACCTTGTGCGGCCACGCCGACGAGCATTGCCCTGTGATTTCCAACAAGAACGTCACCAAATGGCATTGGGGGTTTGATGATCCGGCAAAGTCTACCGGAACGGAAGACGAAATCATGAATCAGTTCCGCACCGTTCGTGACTCGATTAAGAGCCGGATTGAGCAGTTCGTCAAAGAAGGGAAATGAGGTGGATTCCATGATCAAACGAATGCATGTCGCATTAAACTGTACGGATCTAAACAAGTCCCTTGACTTTTATCGTGCTTTTTTTGGAGCAGAGCCCAGTAAGATCAAAGATAATTACGCCAAATTTGAATTAGAAGATCCGGCGCTGCATTTTTCGCTCAATGTCCGGCCGTTCGAGCAAAAAGGCGTGCTGAATCACTTGGGATTCCAAGTGAATGACACCGAGGAAGTGCTGGCGATGGGGGAGCGGCTTCGTCAAAGCGGGCTGCTGCTGATTGACGAGATGAATACTACATGCTGCTATGCGGTGCAGGATAAAGTTTGGGTGTATGACCCGGACGGCAACGCGTGGGAGATTTTCTACACCAAAGAAGATTCCGAATTTGAATCAGCCGGCGAAGCCAGGGATTTTTCATTGTGCTGCGCGCCGCCAGCGGCCCCGGTTCCGATTGAATTTGGATCATTTAAAAAAGTCCAGCGGTAAGATGTCAAGTCCCTGATTCGCGGTAATTGGAAATTCTTTTGATGGAAAATCGCTTTGAGTCAGGAAAAATGGCATCACGAAATAAACCCTGAGTAAAATCGAGCGATTTTTCCAGGATATACCTCGATTTTACTGGGAATTCCCAATGGGCTTCGCAGAAAGTAGGTGAGAAGCTTTAGGCGTTAGTCACCTTCCTCCGCGGCGTGTAGACTTGGTCGTTGCGTAGCAGCACA
>NZ_JBVASZ010000028.1:0-47626 GCF_057814255.1 Paenibacillus sp. F024 | reverse complement strand
CTTTCGTCGATACGCTTTTACGCACAGATTTCGCCATACGCAAGTATCCTAGCTACGCGGGGACTTGGCTCCTCCCGCGACCGGACTTTCACCGGCTAGAAGATGCGTGCTTAGCTGGGCACGCCGACCAGAAAAAGGCCGTCGATCTGATCGACGGCCTGATCATCATAAGGATGATCACTGCTTCAATACTGCCAGTAACCGTTTGGCATCACCGGCTGGCGTACTGATGGTTTCATAAATTTTCAGCGTTACAGGGATTTCCAGCTGATCCGAGCTCACATTATCAAAATTAATGATCTGGCTCCCGCTCATCAACCGGTTATCTCCTGCCAGCGTGTAAACCTTGGAGGCTATCCGCGTGCCCTCGTTATTCTCCAACTGCATATACAGCTTCGGATTGCTGGGATCTACGATCACCTCATCGGTTGTATGCACGTCAAGGTCCATCTTGAATTTATAGTTAAAGGCGTATGCCCGGGTCGTAGGATTCGCCATCGTAACGGCGGATTCAGACCAGGAAGACAGCTTCAATTCAAAAGGATAGAATGTAAGCAAAGTCGAATCCGCTGCAGCCGGATTGACCGCCACACTGGTTTCAGCTATCGGAAACTTATACGTTTGCTGCCCCTGCTGCTCCATAAGACGGAAGGTAAATCGGGGCGCATCCTCAGATAACGGTACGGTAAAGGTATACGTGACTACTGTCCCCAATCCGGGCAGCACCTCCTTCACTGGGCTCACAATCCGGCTGCCGCCATAGGTGATCCCCCGGCCATTCTGCAGCTCGGCCGTCACATCCGGAACAGAAATCGGGCTTCCGCTCGGATTCATGTATTTCAGCTGCGCTACTGCCGTCTTGAAGCTTTGCCCCTCATTTTCGAACCAATCCAAACTCATCAACGAGACGCCTAACTGTGGACTGACCGCTTGGCTTAGCGAATCTATGGCGATGGGGGTGCCAAGCTCATATGCCGGCAAGGCCATCGGCGCTCCGTAAGAGTCCGGAAGCCTGAAGCCGATCCGTCCCGTATAATAATTCATGGGCGCCGTTTGTCCTGGCTTCAAGAAGCTTTCAGGCGTTAGAACATAGAACGCGGTAAGCTGCTTGTTCAAGTCGGTCGTGACCGCATAATGCAAATACTTCTTTTCCCCGGGATTGAGGACAACGGGCTCCTGCTCGATTCGCTTCCCTACAAACGTTTGTCCATCCGCTTTTCCCCCGAGGGTAAAATCCGGAACGGTTTCCGTATAGCTGCCCGGGTTTTGTACGATGAGCTGAACCATATAGGTCGGCGCTTGTCCTGTAAATTGTCTGTTCAATCGCGAGGCCGTATATTTCAAAGCGGAAGATTCCCCCGGAACGGAGAACGTGACCCCCCAATTTCCCAATAAAGCCGGATCCTCAATGACAGCGTCTTTACCTCGCCATACGATCGATCCGATGGGGGCATCGGCCAGCAGAGTCTCCTGCTTCGGGTACACCTTCTGATTGACATCAATCCAGAGCATATCCGTTACATTCAGGTCCGTTTTCACTTCGATCTCGGTCATATAGCTTAATTCGACAAAGCTCTGAGCGGGAATCGAACGCGGGTTGCTTGCGCTTGGCTGCAGGGTATACACCGTGCCGTCCGACGCTTTGATCCGAAGCTCATAATCAGGGATCCGAATCGCGGAGCCCGATGTGTTCTTCAGCTTCACTACAGCACCCATGCGCCAGCCGGCGGTTGTCTTTTCCTGCAGCACGCTTTTAACTTGGGCTTGTGTATTGTCCGTAATGTCGTAGCTTGGCATAGCCGTGGTCAGCGTTAATGCTCCTGTACCGGATGACTTCGTAGTTCTGGAGCCCGGTATATATTGCTGCTTCGCCTCGTAAGAAGAGGTAACCAACAGATCGCGGGTGGCGGCAGAGGTTCCTCCGAATGTTCCGTCCGCTGCACCGCCCATCAGCTTTAATTGGATCGCCAGAGCAGCGTAGCCTTTGGCCCAGTCCGAAACGGTCGGGTCGTTTAAGCCTGCAGGCGATTTGGCTTCAGCGTCTTTATTCAAGCCGCGGATCAGGAAGGCGGCCAGCTGTTCCTTGGTCACTTCGCCAGCCGGATTGTAAGCATTCTGGGCGACACCGTCCGTAAGATTAGCCTCTTTGAGCGCTTCAATATAAGGCAGGGCATAGCCGTTAGCCGGGTCGTCGGCGCTTACGTCGCTAAAGCTGGAGGATTTCAACGAAGCGTCCACCTTCAGGCCGAAAATCAGCGCAGCTACCTTTGCGAATTGAGCGCGGTTCATTTTGTCCTTCACACCGAATCTGCCGTCCTCTACACCATCAAAAATACCTGCGGATATCATTGTGTCGTATTTGGCTTTAACAGAAGCGTCCAAATCCTTTAAATCGCTGAAGTCAGCGGATGACTTCGGTGGATTGGCGCCTAACGCCGCGGTTGAAAACATAGACAACGCTATAGCCGTTGCCAGCAGTAAAGAAATACGTTTCTTCATTTGAGTAAACCTCCCGAAATCACTTGCTGCAATCACTTTTTTACTACAGGGGCTTTTTTCTTGCCGCTCAAGAAAAACACAAACGGAATACAAAGAAATGCAGGGATGGCCGAGATGTAAAATGTATCGGCGATCGAACGGACCAACGCTTCTTTTTGCATAATGCCGGCCAAGTATGCGGCTGCGGTTCCCGATGCCGTCGCGAGATCCACCGCCCAGGAATAAATCGCTCCGGAGAGCATGGAAAGCGTATCATTGGCCGTAATGGAATCGGCAGACACGCTGTCGGATATATGCTGGTAATGAAGGATTTGACGGTTGCTCATGATCGCGGCAAAAAGCGCGATCCCCAAAGACCCGGCCACCTGACGGCAAACGTTGGACAGCGGAGAAGCGTTGCCGACCTGCTGAGGAGCCACGGCCATCATGCCGGCTGTGGTCAGCGGCATCATACAAAGGCCGATTCCTATTCCGCGAATCGTTAATATGAGATTCAGCCAATGATTCGGTGTATCGGTCGTCAAATGATGCAGCTCTATCGTCATGATCCCCAGGAGAGACAAGCCTACGACACCTAAAGGAACGATCCCGAACCGGTCCGCCAGCTTCCCGCTAAGCGGCATCATCAAAGCCATGGCAATCGACTGGGGCATCATGAGAATGCCCGTCTGCATCGCAGTAAGCCCTTGAATATTTTGCAGATAGAGAGGCGTTAAGAACGTGCCTCCCATCATCCCCATCATAACCAGGCTGCCCGATATCACGCTGATTGTAAATTTGATATTTTTGAAAATTTTCAAATCGAGCACGGGCTGCTCCACTCCGAGCTCTACCCACAGCAGCAGAAGAAGGCTGAAGAAGGCAACAAACAGCAGGCTGACGATGTAAAAAGAGGTCCAACCTTCAGCTTGGCCTTTGCTTAGGGCCAGCAGCAGCGATCCAAAAAAGATCATGGAAAGCACTGCGCCGGCCGTATCGAATTTGAGCCCTTCTTTGCGCGGCGCGTCTTTCAATAGGATCTTACCGAGTACAACGGCCAGGATACCGATAGGGATATTGATAAAGAACAACAGACGCCAGCTGTAGTATTGAATCAAATATCCGCCGAACGTCGGCCCAAGTGCGGGAGCTACCATGGCGGCAACGCCCCACAGACCGATCGCAGTACCAACCTTCTCTCTCGGAAAGGTCGAATAAATGATGGACATCCCGATCGGCATAATAAATCCGCCGGCGAAGCCTTGAAGCACACGAAATAAGATGAGCGAGCTGTCGCTCCATGCAAGCCCGCAAACCACCGAGCCTATGGTAAAGCCGGCAACCGAATAAACAAATACGGTTTTGTTCCCGAAACGCGCTCCCAAAAAGCCGCACATGGGAATGACCATGGCGGAAGCCAGCGTATATCCGGTGATGACCCACTGCACCGTATTGATATCGGAGCCGAATACCGCGACGAATTTATTCATCGCTACATTCATCAGACTGCTGTTCAGTACAGCGACAAAGGTGCCCATCACGATGGCGATCAAGGCAAACCACATCCCGCTGTCACCTGACTTTTGTTGATTATCCGCCGATGCATCGGCCATAGCTGCAAGCACCTCCTATTGAGCCTTCACCTTGGTGCCGTCCGTCAGCTTATCGTCAGGATTCACGATAATTTGTTGATCCGCCTTGATCTTGTCATTCGGCTGTACATAGACCCAATCCTGATTTTTTTCTTCCGTCTTCACTTCCACCAGACGAGCCGTATCGTTATCCATCGTAAAGAGATATTCCTTATTCTCTTTTTTCACGACGGCGCTTTTCGGCACTTCAATTCGGCTGTTTCCGGTACCGTCAAAATGGACTTCGGCCACCATACCGGCAAACAACAGACCGTCCTTGTTATCCACCTTTACTTTGACCGGGAATGTATTGCTGTTCGGGTTGGAGACGGGACTTACAAAGGAGATCGTGCCCTGGAACAATGGATCGGGCATGCTTTGAACCTTCACGCTTACAGGTGTCCCTACGCTCACTTTGGTAATTTGACTGTCCGTGACGGTCAGCTCCACTTGCACCTGATCCATATTGACCAAAGAGATGATCGGCACCCCAGGCTGAGCCATCTCGCCCGGTGATATGCTTTTCTTCACAACGACCCCGTCGATCGGTGCCGTAATCGTCGCATTGTTCAGGCTGCTGTTTGCCAGCTCCAGTCCCGCGTTTAACCGGTCAACCTCCGCCTGAAGCGCTTTGAGCGTATTGTCCGTAGGTCCGATCCGGGCCTGTTCAAGCTTGGCCTTGGCCGCCTCCACCTGGGCCGCCGCCGCTTTTTGCGCGGCCTGAGCCTGCTGGTAGCCTGCCTTGGCTTTCTCATAATCAAGCGTCCCTTTATCCAGATCCTCCTGCGTCACGCTGGAGCTGCTGTCAAACATATTCCGCAGGCGGTTATACGTTGAGGTACTGAGGTCTAAAGCTGCGCTGGCCTGCTGCAGAGCGGCCGTTGCTTGCTCATACGCGCCCTGCGCCATATTCACGGCGCTCTCGAGTCCCTGTATCTCCTGCGTGCGGGCTCCGGCCTGCGTATCGGCCAGCTTCGCCTGCGCTGCGGCCACGCCGGATTGTGCCTGCTTCACCTGCTGCTGCAGGTCGTCGGTTTCCAGCTGAACCAGAACATCGCCTTTTTTCACCTTATCGCCCTCCTGCACATTCACCCCGGCCACTTTACCGGCCGTCTTCGAGACGATTTTGATATCTTGATCGGGAATGATTTTACCGCTTAATCCGGGATCCGTGAATTGCCCAAGCTTGATGACCTTGACGGGCACGCTTGCGGTATCCGCACTGCTTGCGTCTAACGTAGAGCTGCATCCCGGCAAAATGCCGACGACCGCCATCGTAAGAACCGTCGGAACGATCCATTTATGTACTCTTTTCATCGCTAACTAACCCCTTTTCAGTTGCTTTTCAAATGAATTTTGATCGTAGTGCTCATTCCCGGCGATACATCCAAACCCAGCTGATCGTCAATAGAAATTTTGACGGGAATGCGCTGGGTGACCTTGGTAAAGTTACCGCTCGTATTCGTTGAAGGAAGCAGCGAAAAGGTGGAAGCCGTGGCCTTGCTGATTTCTTTTACATGACCTGTCAGAGCTTTGCCGGGGAACGTATCCACATGGATATCTACCCTTTGTCCTTCATGGATTTTATGAATCTCCGTTTCTTCAATATTAGCCGTTACGTATAATTGCGCCTTATTCACTACCATGGCAACGGTTTGACCCGGAGAGGCGACTTCCCCTGCTTTAACCAGTGTTTTAATGACCGTGCCTTCAATGGGAGCTCTTAATGCCGCTTGATCGAGGCTGCTCGTAGGCAAATTATTGCTGTCCTGCTGTCCGATAATTTGATCCGCCAGAACATGATCCCCTTCATTCACCTGCAGCGATATCACCTTGCCTGTAATGCGGGGCATGACTTTGTAAATATCTCCGGCAAGCCTGGAGTCATCGGTCGAGACATAATTTTGCCCTTCATACCAGAAGTAACCGCCAATCCCTCCTCCAACGACCACAAGGGCCGCTAAAATAACATACAATACCGCTTTGCGCTTCATGCCTTCTCCCCAACCTTCATTTCTATTTGTTTGTTCAGCAGTCCAATGGATTTCACAATCATATTCAGTTCATGCTCCGGCAGGCCGCTCAAAAGCTCGGTAAAAAACGTTTCCTGAAACACCGAGCTTCCCGCCATTTTTTGCTGCAGCTTTTCCGTTTTGCGGATCCATACCATGCGGCGGTCATGTTCATCCCTTTCGCGTTGAATCCAGCCATCCCGTTCCAGCCGATCGATAATGCCCGAAACCGTACTGTAGGACAGCTGCACCGCATCGACAATCTGCCCGATCGTCTTGGGCTCCTTATAAATTTGATGAAGAGTCATCCATTGAGGAGGCGTTATGCCGTTATCCCTCATCGTTTTGCTTAAAATTTCATTGTGGCTTCGAATCAAATCCTTCATCAGCCTGACGATCTCACTCTCCAGGCCCATCGTTTCACCCCCCCATGCAAGTTGTTTCTATATTACAGAAATAGTACTTATAAATATTTTAGAACTATATATTTCGTGTCACTAAATTTTTATATATGAACTATACCAAAAAAAGCCGTAGTTGGAAATCCTGAAATAAAGGCATTTTTCCTCAAAAAGATGCATTTCAAGCGATTCATCACATCATTCTCTCACCGATTGACATGATGTCACTTTCCTGCTGAATGTCACTGCCGTTCATCAAAAAAGAGGCCTTAAAGGCCTCTCCTACAGCTTCCTATTTTATTGAATGATGGTGAGTATCGATAACCCAAGGATGGCGACAATCAACAGGTGAATCCCGTTAGCGCGAACCCCTGCGGTAAGTCCCGTAGTACCGGACAGACGGCTTACCAATAAATTTAACGGATTCACCGGACTGAGTACGGCTGAGATAGACCAAGCCAGCATGAGCAAAATCGCGAGCGCAATGGGAGTGGTCCCCAAGGCCTGGGCATCCATTTGAGTGACAAGCGCAGTCACGATGACCATCGGATGAATGCCTATAAAGGTTACGAAAACCACCGTAACAATGACCGATATCTCGAAAATAAAAAATGACTGTTGAGCCAAGCTGATCAAGGCCCATTTAATCCCGCTTCCAAAGGTGGTGCCCTGCAGAGCGTTCCCTAATAGTCCTGCGCTGGTAAACAGTACGATTTCATTATTCATAATAGGTACGGACCGTTTCCGAAACTCGGTCCATTGGGCACCCAGCCGTCTCCAATCCTTGGATAACATCCCCCAGCATAGAGGGAAAGAAATGGCCAACAGGCTGACGATAACAAGCATCGACCAATGGGTCAGAGCTTCCAATAGAAAGGTCGTACTCATCAAAAGCACGACAATCAAAACCAATCGAACCAGTTTTTGACGATAGCTTCTGTCATGTGATTCTTCTGCGGGCGCAGCTTCCTTGAAAGAATCCAGGCTTAGGGGATGACGTTTGGACCAAATCGCAAACAATGCATTTCCGATCAGGAAAAAAAGAAGGGCAAAGCAGATGCCGTAAGCCATATATTCGACTGTTGGAATCTTCAAGTAATAGAGCACCAGGGCAACGGATGCAAAATAGGGCGACCACAGCATGGTTGTCGAAAATCCTACCAAATAGCTTTTGGCCAGCATCACAGGAGGAAGCTTTAGGCCTTTAAGCAGTTCATCGACGATGCGGATCGAACCGATATTCAAAATCGGACCCAATACAAACAACACGCTCGTAATTCCCGCGAAAAGCTTACGGGGATGGTGCAGCAGGCCTCGCAGCAGCGTATCGATGGCATCAAAATATCCGCCAAGCTTTAACGGTATGGAAAGCAGAGGCACCAAAATGACGAGGGTCAGCAGAGGAAGGTTCATCGATATTCCTTCACTTACGCCATCGAACCCTCTTCCTTTTTGAAACTCCACAGCGATGCCGGTAATCAGCATGCAGATCCCAAACCAACGCGGTACAGTACTGGCCTGCGTAGCACTCCCCATAAAGGCAGCCAGTGCCATACAAATGACCAGATACTCCAGCCATTGAGCGTGAACAAAATATTGGATGAGGAATAATCCGCACATGCCCAAAATCAAATAACTTCGCACCAGGTATTTCGCCTCCAGCTTTCATTAAGAAAAAGCCGGTTTTCTTCTGTTAAGAATCCCGGCTTTTGGTTATATGTTTTGATTCAAAGAATCATGATTTCACGAATATGGTTTTGATGGACGTATAAAATTCAATGGCCGCCTGACCTTGTTCACGGGAATGAGAGCTTGATTGCTTCATACCGCCAAATGGCGCCTGCAGCTCGACTCCGGCCGATTCCGCATTAATACGAACCAGGCCCGCATCCATCTCTTGGATAAATGATAGCATATTTCCGATGTTTTGTGTGAAAATGGAGGCACTTAACCCATATTTTGTATCATTGGCCGCTTCCAGCGCTTCTTGTATGGTATCCACCTTGATTAAAGCAAGCACCGGACCGAAAATCTCTTCCTGAGCAATAACCATATCGCGGTTTACATTTTCGAATACGGTTGGCTCAACATAGAAGCCGTTTTCCAAGCCGCCATCGGTAATCCTCTTTCCGCCTGCCACAAGAACGGCTCCTTCTTGCTTCCCCTTCTCGATATAGGATAATACGGTTTTCAATTGACTTTCACTGGCGCAAGGCCCCATCCATGTATCACTGTTTAGTCCGTCGCCGACTTTAATTTCTTTCACTTTAGCTAGCAGCTTTTCTTTAAATTGATCATAAATTTCACTTTGTACAATGACACGGCTGCTTGCCGTACATTTTTGTCCCGTGGAACGAAGTCCGCCGCTGATGGTTGCTTCGACAGCCAGGTTGAGATCCGCATCCGCCGCAACGATAACAGGATTTTTGCCTCCCATTTCAAGCTGATATTTGGCCCCCCGGGCTACGGCGCCTTGAGCCACGAGTTTACCGACTTGGTCAGAACCTGTGAAGCTGATCCCTTTAATATCGTTGTGGTCAATGATACCCTGCCCGATCACGGAGCCGGCACCGGTCACCATATTGAGCACGCCCGCAGGAAAACCTGCTTCAGCGAAGCATTCGATCACTTTGGCCGCCGTTACGGCTGTTTCTTGTGCAGGCTTGAACACTACGGCATTACCATAAATCAGTGCAGGAGCGATTTTCCAGATCGGAATCGCTACAGGAAAGTTCCAAGGCGCAATAATACCTACCACACCGAGGGGAACGCGATTGGTGAACATCAGCGCTTCGCTGTCTGTAGACGGTATCACATCTCCAACCTTACGCATGCCTTCACCCGCATAGTAGCGAAGAATCGCTACGCCTCTGGCCGTTTCGCCTTTGGCTTCAGGAAGCGATTTGCCCATTTCTCTTGTCATCGTTTCCGCAATGTCGTTGAGACGGGCTTCAATTATATTGGCCGCTTTGAAGAGATAATCGCCTCGGGCGGCGCCGGAAAGCTTTCTCCATTTAACTTGAGCTTCCTTAGCCGCTTGAACCGCCTGATCCAAATCCGCCGCCGTCGATTTTTGAATATAGCCTACCACTTCCTGTACATTGGCAGGGTTCGTGCTCTTATCCACTTCACCTGAGGAAGAAGCCGTCCAGCTTCCATTAATATAATTCAAATAAGTATTTGTTTTGGTTTTCTCTCCAATAGTCATCTGTATTCCAACCCTTTCTATGGCATTCATAGGTAATGACAAACGATGATTAGTCCACTAAAGTCACCTGGGCTCCATATCGCTGGGCTGCGCTTAACAACTCGGCATGAATTTCCTTGGACAATGCGATTCCGTTTTTGCGTGCTTCCTCGGCTCTTGCATATTCCAGATCGCCTGGCATATAGACTTTATCAAAGCCTTTGGCCGGCGCGCTGTCACGAGTTTCACGCTCTTTATCCCCCATACGTTCAAGGAACGCATCGATCGGCATCATGGCATTGACATTGAGGGCTGCAAACATGTGTCCCAGATTTTGCGGAACCGGATCATCATAAAAGCGCGGGATTTGTGCGCCGTATAGCGCTCCGGTCAATACTCCGGTTAAAATGTCCACCATAATAGCCAGGCCGGACCCTTTGGCTCCCCCGAAAGGCAGCAAACTTCCTTTTAACGCCTCATGAGGATCGCTTGTTTCCTGCCCGTCGATGGTAATGGCCCAATCCGTCGGAATCGGCTTGTTCATCTTGGAAGCCAATGTGATTTTGCCTCTGGCCTGATTGCTTGTAGCCATATCCAGCATAATCGGCTTGCCGGATGGAGACGGCACCGCAATCGAAATCGGATTCGTACCCAGCGTAGGAACCTTGGAGCCGAATGGAACCATAACAGGAGAAGTATTCGTCATCGAGATGCCGATCATTCCCTGGGCTGCAATTTGAGCCGTCCAATAGGCTGCTGTGCCGTAGTGATTCGAATTCCGGACGCCAACCCAGGAGCTGCCGTATTCCTTCGCTTTCTTGACCGCAACGTCGACGGCTTCCTGGGATACGATCTGACCCCACCCGTTGCCCGCATCAAGCAGTGCGGTTGTAGGCGTTTCGGAAACGACGGTGATGTTCGTTTCCTTGGTCACCAGGTTATTGTCCAGTCTGACCAGGTAATCGTTCAATTTGGAAACACCGTGTGAATGAACGCCTGTCAGGTTGGCATGCACAAGCGAATCTGCGATAATTTCCGAATCACGCCCAGGAATCCCTGCTGCGATCAATACTTGTTTACAAAACGCCGTTAATTTTTCCGGAGATACTCGAATATCGGACATGGTTTACTTTAGCTCCTTTATTTGCTGGATTCGATGGCTGTTTTTTTAGGAAAACGATCTAACGTATGCTTCAAGATGCTCTCCAGCTGAGCGTAATGCTCTTTCTCGACCGGAATCAGCGGCGCCCGCACCTTACCGCCGACAGGTAATCCCATGATCTCCATACCGGCCTTGATTAAAGAAACGGCATAGCCTTTTCTTTGTTTACGAATGTTGTTGATCGGGAAAATCACTTCTTTATATAGCTCATTCAGTAAAGAATGATTATTTTCTTGGACGGCGTTATAAAACATTCTCGATATGTGAGGAATATAGTTCGAAATAGCCGATGTATAAGCGGTATAGCCTAACGGGACATAAGCCGGGTAAGTCACTTCGGCAAACGGCATGCCATTGATCCAGCTCAAGCGGTTGCCTAAGGTCTGAACGAACTCGATATTGCTCTCCATCTTCCCGAAGCCGTCTTTAAGACCGATGAACTGGGGAAGCTCGGCTAATTTAGTCAAAGTACCCAATGATAATATGGCATTGTCGCGTTGATAAACAATGGCATTCAAATCGGTAGATTCGATAATGGTCTTAAAATATTCATATAATCCGGATTGTTCTCCGTTGATTAAATAAGGAGGCAAAATTAAATATCCGTCCGCCCCTTTGGCTTGCGTGATGCGTGCCAATTCGACAGCGTCTTTGATATTTCCCCCAACGCCGGTGTATACGGGTACTTTTCCCTTGCTCAGCGAAACGGCAAGCTCCACAATCGCTTCATATTCGCTGCGTGTCAACGATTGAAACTCTCCCGCGCCGGCCGAAACGTAAATCCCATCCAATCCTCCGTCAATCAAAAAGTTAATGTTTGCGGCTAATGCCTGTACATCCAATTGATCGTTGTCTTTAAAGGGGGCAACGGGAAAGCCCAGAATCCCTTTGATTTGATTAGCAGGTTTACTCATTCGTGCTCCATTCCTCTCCATATATCTGTTGTTATGTTATGGTCCGAATCAAATGCAATCTCAATAGGATCACCCCATACTTGTAAGCGGGGATCCCCCTTCATATCCGCCAAAACCGATTCGGATACCAAAATATTTTCCAATTCCAATGTATTTTTGATCCATACTACCCTCGGATTTTGAAGATCGATATGGTAACACGTTCTCAATGCGGTGCTTATGGCCTCCCGGTCATTGGACATAATGACTGGAATTTTAGCGGAATCCAGAACTTTGGACGTAATGACGTTGGCATAGGTATAGCTCAGATTGATTTGTTCAAAAACCCGTCTGGTGATCACATCGGCCACGCCAATTCCACAGGCATTTCCTTTCGTTTCCTTTGTTAATCCACGAACGAAAACCCGCTCAATTTGAGGCGCATTGAATTTTTGCGGAGCTTTCGAAGCGGCCCGTCCTGTGATGTTAGGATCCATTCCCGAACCGCTGATGTTTTTGCCTATTTCATTGACCATAAGCAAATCCACTTGTTCCGGTACAATTCTGGGCATGTATTTTTTCGCTTGAACAAGCAGCTCTTTATCTTTAAGAATCAGCTCATCCGGTGTGACGGCTTCGATATGTGCTGTCTTGTCGTAAGCATTCTCCAGGACTCCAATTCCAAAAGCGATAGGCGCATGCTTCAGATAAATCTCTGCAACTTTGGGCAGCAAAGCGGGCATATGGGCAAGCGGATGCTGATGAATCGCCAGCGTCCCCTTGTGCCGGCCTAAGCCGATCGCCATCATTTTTAACAAGCCGCTTTCATGATCTCCCTTAAAGCTCGTATGAGGCTTTACCCGATTGATGAAGACAATGGCATCGGAATGATAGGATGCTTCATCCAGGTAAATGGGGGTGCCGTCATCCAAGGTGCCGATCTGAACGACATTCATGGAGTTCAGGATGGGAACACCCATGCTTCCTTCCGTAATGCCCAATTCCGCCAGCATCTTGATCTGGCCTTCTGCGGTTCCGCCTCCATGGCTTCCCATAGCTGGAACAATGAACGGTTTGGCTCCCCATTCCATCAGTTGATGGACTAGTGTAACCACCAGTTTGGGCAGATTCGCAATTCCCCTGCTCCCAACGCCTACGGCGACACGGGACCCGGCTTTAATCGAACTTCTTATCGCTTCTTTGTTCAGTTCCTTTCTCATTTCGCCTTCAATATCACCAATCGTTGGCGCTTCAAACACTTGACGTACAGGTATCATTCTCGGAAGCGGAACGAAATTGCTTAATTCACCTGTCAACATTGGCTTGCACCCTTTCGTCCGTTACATAATGAGGGTATATCATCCCTTATATGCCGGAGATGACATACCCTATATCCTAATTCCGATTACTTGATCAGGCCGATCTTCTTCGCAACCTCACCGGTGGATTTATACGTTTCTTCGGCAATTTTCTTGAAATCCTCCGGACCGCTGTAGGCCGGGGAAATTCCGATCTTTTTGAAGTTTGCAATAACTTCAGGGTCTTCTAAAGACTTTTTGAAGGCATCATGCAAAATGGTCACAACTTCTTTTGGAGTTCCCTTCGGAGCGACAATACCCGTCCAAGCGTTGTATCCGGTATAGCCTCTTTCAGCAAGCAAAGGCGCATCCGGAATCGCATCCGATTTGGTGGTACCGATATTGGCCAGAATGCGCAGTTCTCCGGCATCCACTTGCGGCTTGGCTTCATGAACCTGTACAACCGCGCCTTTCACATGTCCGCCGAGCAGCGCAGTAATTGCAGGCGCAGCACCATCATATGGCACGTGCTTCAATTTTAGTCCATCTTTCAACGCAACGGCTTCCAAATTCAAATGCTGCGTATTTCCTACGCCCGGAGTAGAATAAGTAAATGCGTTCGGATTGTTTTTCGCATAATCCAACCATTCATCTACGGTTTTCCAAGGTGCATCCGCTTTCACAACCAATACGTGAGGTACAGAGTTTGCGATCAAAATCGGTTCAAAGCTGTCAAAGGAGTACGGTGTTTTACCGTAGTTAGGCTGAATGGATAAATTTCCAATCGTCGCCATGGAGATCACATAGCCATCCGCTTTGGATTGGGTAAGACCGGTCAATCCGATGGTGCCGCTGGCGCCCGGTTTGTTTTCCACAACAACGGAACCGTTATTCGGGAGATATTTGGAAACTACGTTTGCCAATGTGCGCGCCGTTATATCCGTACCTCCGCCGGCGGCATAAGGAACGATCAGCTGAATCGGTTTTTCTGGAAACTTGGACTTCGGAGCTTCAGCTGCGTTGGTGGATGCAGCCGGAGCTGTACCTTGAGTCGTGGATGCTCCTGTACCGCACCCTGCCAATACGGAACCTGCGAGTGCTACTACAGACAATGCGGAGAGAATCGTTTTGTTTTTGCTTTTCATTTGGATTTGCCTCCCTTTTTATGTTTCATGCCTGCCCATCAGGTTTGAAGTATTCGTTTTTTTTGTGTATACTTCACTTGAAATTGTTTTTTATATCTTCTTCTTCACCTCCTGTTACATGGTGTCAGCCTGCATGACTGGACACCATGTAACAGGAGGTGCTTTTTCATTGTCTGTGCATTACAGTGAAACCTTAACTCTCTAGGTCTGGCTTTCTTTTCTTTGCTTTAATATTTTTTGTCTTACGTAATCCAAATGACGGTACATTTGGGCAAAAGCTTCGGACGGCGACCTCTTTTTCAATGCTTCGTAAATGGCTGTATGGTGTTCAACCGCAACATCCCGTTCTCTAAACTGGATATTTTTACTCATCCGGTCAAAAGCCATCAAGAGGGAATCGATCATGCCTTCCAGAATGTAATTGTTTACGCTAAAAGCAATGATACGGTGAAACTCTTTATCCACTTGCGAATAGTCCCCCGGATGTTCGGAAAGAGCCTTAACCGTCCGGTAGAGCTCATCTAGCTGCTGATCTGTGATTTTCTCGGCAGCCAGCGTGATCATTCCCAGCTCCAGTCCCATCCTGGCCTCGATAATGGAGGGCAAATCATCTCCTGCCAGAGACAGCATATTCGTGTACGGTTTACTGCTGATTTTTTCTGAAAAATAAGTACCGTCCCGCGTTTTTCTATGAATGATCCCCAGGGATTCCAGGGAACTCATAGCCTCGCGCAATACAGGTCTGCTGACAGACAGCATCTTCGTCAATTCCGTTTCGGGATACAGCTTATCCCCGGGCTTTAATTGTCCGGAGACAAGAAGCTGGATGATTCTGTCCGCCACTTCTTTTGCCAATGTTTTGCGAGGAACAGAATCCAGCACGATTTCTTGATTTTTCTTAATCAATTCATTCCACCTTCTTTTTTATTTGCCATACATTAAAATTGTATGACAAATAAATCAAAATTACAATTACTTCTTTACATTTCCACGTCGCTGGCCAGCAAGCCCTTCTTATTCTTTACGCCTGCATAAATGCTAAAAATTAGAATAATAAAAGAAATGGACAACAGTACGAGTGAAATCGGTCTGGTAAAAAATCCAAGAAAACTTCCTTCAAACAAAATCATCGATTGCAGCAGCGAGCTTTCCAGTAATTGTCCAAGTACAAAGGTTAAAACAATAGGTGCCATTGGGATATCGAGCTTTTTCATGAAATAACCCAAAACTCCGAAAATCAGCATAAGCCACACATCAAACAAGCTGTTATTTACACTAAATGCGCCAAGAATAGCGACTGCAAAAATAATCGGGTATAACAGCTTCGCGGGAACCAGAGCGATTTTGGCCCATACGCCGGCTAAAGGTAAATTTAAAATCAATAGAATCAGGTTCCCGATGAACATGCTTGCAATGATTCCCCACACGACGTCGGGATTGTTTTGGAATAACGTAGGACCTGGAGTTAAACCGTGCATGATAAAGGCTCCGAACAACACGGCAATCGTCGGTGAGCTCGGGATCCCTAAAGTGAACAACGGAATTAACGCCGCTCCGCTGTATGAGTTGTTCGCTGTTTCCGGTCCGGCAACCCCTTCGATGGCGCCTTTTCCGAAACGCGACGGATCTTTTGCCACTTTTTTCTCGAGAGAATAAGATAAGATGGCCGGAATGACGGAGTTTGACCCCGGTACAAGACCCACCAGGAAGCCTAATCCGGTTCCTCTTCCGATTGCGGAAAGCGTCCGTCCCCATTCATCGCGGCGAGGCAGCAGCCCTTTTACTTTTGGCGGCGCTTCCAACTTGGTGATATTCTCCATGCCGATCATAATTTCGGAAAGACCGAACAAGCCCATCGATATGATGACAAAATCAATGCCGTTCATTAAATTCGGCTCGTCGAACGTAAACCGGATGGCGCCGGAAACGACATCCATGCCGATAAGAGCCAAACACAAGCCTAATAGTGCGGAGATGATTCCTTTGACAATCGATTTGCCCATCAGACCAACTACCGTGATCAGCCCCAGCAGCATGAGGGCAAAAAATTCGGGCGGACCAAACCGTAACGCGAATTGAGCTAAAGGCGGCCCGATCACAACGAGCCCAATGATGGAAACGGTTCCGCCGATAAACGAACCAATACCGGCAACCCCTAAAGCGGTCCCCGCTCTCCCCTGCTTGGCTAGAGGATGACCGTCAAGACACGTGATAACGGAAGCCGCTTCCCCCGGCGTATTGATCAGAACGGAGGTAATCGTCCCGCCATACATCGCCCCATAATATATACCTGATAGCATGATGATGGCTGAAACCGGCTCCATAGAAAACGTGACGGGCAGTAAGATCGCAGTACCTGTCGTCGGGCCCAATCCCGGAAGCACGCCGACCAGCATCCCGATTGTAACTCCGATTAAACAATACAGCAGGTTCGATAATGTAAGCGCTGTTTCAAAACCTTGTATTAACTGCAGCAATGAATCCATTGAATCCTCCTACCATCCCAAGGCATTAACCGGAAGCGGGATATCGAGAAATGTGTGAAAGACGACAAACAAGCATAAAGAAATGATGATGGCAATGATAAGACCCGAATACCACTTAAATAATCTCCTCAGGATAAAAAACAGCATGAGGGTACAAGCAAGAAGAAACCCTAAATATTCAACGACGAAAAGAAATACAACGGCTGAAGCCAACAATGTGATGACATGCCCTAAACCAGTTCCCGTTGGAAGAATTTCCGAAAAAGAAATGTTCTCCTTCAAAGAGCTGATGATATAAATGAATGAGAAAATCCCCAATCCTCCGCTCAACCAAATTGGAAAAAATCCAGGTCCGGGCCCCGTATCCGTGTAATAATCCAATTGAAGGGACTGCCAAAAAATCACTGCAGAAAACAGCACCATCAATAAGCCCATGTAAACGCTGGCATTATTTTTTACCACGTGATCACCTCCTGATGTCTAGTATTTTAAGCGTTTTCATATCCAGCTAAGTCATATTGTAATACAAATTGAATAGTAATACAATACGTTTTTTTTGAATTATTCCGATAAATTTTGGCTGAAATCTTCAACATCATTTGTGTCGATGAGTCAATGAAAAATGAAAGAAGCGCCGCAGGTTTGCAGCGCCTTTTCGCTTTTATTTATGATCGTGCAAGGCAGCTGCCTTTTGGTAGAACTCTTTGACGGACGGATACAAGCTTTGGAACAGCTCAAAATGTTGGCTGTATACGGGAACTGCATCGGGCTCAGGGGTATATCGCTGTGTCTCGTTATTTCGATTGAACGTAACCAGATCCGCTTTGGTAAACATCCCGATCGCCAAGCCCGCCAAAAAGCAGGCCCCCATCAGAGCGGTCTCCCCCACTTCTTTGGTTTCAATGACGGTTTGCAGTACGTTAGCCTTGATCTGATTCCAGACTCTGTTCTGAGAACCTCCCCCTATGGCCGGCATGATGGCAGGAGACAGCTGATATTCATCACGTAAAATATTCATTAACTGCCGCAATCCGAAGGAGCAGCCTTCCATGATGGCTCTGGCCATGTCCTCCTTCCGGGTATTGAGAGACAGGCCGATAAACAGGCCTCTGGCATCAGGATCCCATATCGGCGACCGTTCTCCATGCATATAAGGAAGGAAAACAACTCCGTTGGAACCGATCGGACTCTGCTCGGGCAGTCGGACAAAAACGTCTTGTATGGAACCTTCTCCCCGCAGGAATTCATTGTAGTACCATTGTACAGCTGCGCCCGGTGTGGACATGGCTCCATGGGATAACCATTGGTTCTTCACGACATGACAGCGATTGAGAAATCGCTGGTCAAAGCGTTCTGTGGAATCGCTGACCACCGTAATGACATCGGACGTGCCTACAGATTCAAAAATTTCTCCAGGCTCGATACATAATGCAAATGTAGAGCAAGCCGTATCTGCGGCGCCCGCGATTACAGGGACTGGGGTAACGCCGAGCTCGACGGTTAACAGCTCCAGCATTGGACCCACGATTTGGCCTGGTTCTACGATCTCCGGCAGCAGCCCCTTATCCATGGCCAGTCCATGACATATCTCTTCAGACCAGCAATAACGCTGCACATCAAACAATCCGGTAAAGGAAGCCTGCGTCCAATCCATCACGAATTGACCGGTCAGCTTGGCCAGCAGATAGGTGGACAAATGGCCCCACTTGTCCGCGAGGCAATACTGCTCTGATTGATGCTTTCGGCTCCACAGCAAGCTGGTTGCCGAGATCATCCCCGGCTCCAGCCGGTTTCCGGTAATCGAGAATATCCGATCCTCGGAAACTTGAGCTCTAATCCATTCGGCTTCCTTCTTGCTTCGCTGGTCGATATAAAGAATGCCGTTGCCCAGATGATTCCCCTGGCTATCCATGAGAATGGAGGCATTGCAAAACGTACTCAAGCTAAGGGCGGAAACCGAACCGCCTGCAGACTGAATCTCGTTTGCCGTTTGTTTAATCAGTGAACGGACCTTGCTCCATACCTCTTCCGGGTCGATTTCCATTGCACCGGGGAAAGGGTATTGCAAAGCGTAAGAATCACGAGAAAGGAAAACCAGTTTCCCCTCGTGATTCATCGCTCCAATCTTAATTCCGCTAGTACCGACATCAATTCCGATGATGTGTGACAATTCAATTCACCCGAACCTTGGAATTTTTTATTGGTTTGTTAATTCTTCATATAATTCTGCCGCTTCTTTAACGGAACCGTCTTTATGAATAATGTGGCTAAGCGCTTTTACAACCGCAGTAGGATTTTGGTTATTCCATACAAACCGGCCGAAGGTGATTCCCGCTCCGCCTACATCCAGCACGTCCCGGGTCATTTGGAATGCCGCGCGGATATCGTTACCTGTGTCACCGCCGGCCACCACCACCTTCGCCGGAGTAGAAGCAATCACCTTGCTGAACGATCCCGGATCTCCCGTATAGTGCGTCTTAATGATGTCTACACCAAGCTCGGCGCCAAGCCGTACCGCATAAGCATGATGGCGCCAATCCATCTTTTCGCTGTCTGGAATTTTGTTTCCGCGAGGATAAATGTGGGCGATCACAGGCATGCCATAGCTGCTCGCTTCAGCCGCAAACTCGCCGAGATTACGGATTTGCTCCGGCTGGTCATCTCCGCCGACGATGCAGCCCAAGGAAACCGCATCGGCTCCCAGACGAACCCCCTCCAGAACACTCGTTACCCAAGCATCGTAATTCGGCTGCCAAGGCGAAAAGGTGGAGCATTTTAAGACAAGGGAGGTCTTCCCGGCGAACGGTGCAAAGCAGCTCTCCACCAATCCCTTATGCATGGTAATACCATCCGGACCCCCGCTGGCAATTTCATGAACCTTGCGTTGAATCGGCATCAGCTCTTCAAAGATCCCTCTGGCCGTTGCCTGGTCCACTGCAACCGACAATAATCTTCCGTTCTCGCTAAGCAAACGATTCAAACGAACCTGTTTTCCGAAAAATGACATGATACAGCACTCTCCCTCAAATTTTATCTATTTATTGATTAATCTGAATAACAGATTTCATCCCTTTGCCTGTTTTTACATCAAGAATGGCCTGCTCGATCGTTTCAAGGGTGTATCCTTCGGTAATAATCACATCGGTATTGATCAACCCCGCAGAAATGAGGGACAAAGCTTTATGATAGTCGGCTCGGGTGGAGGCCGTTGTTCCCACAACCGTGATTTCATTGTAATGAATCAGATTAGGGTCCATCTCCGACATCGCGCCATGGTTAAAGCCGGCAAACAGATTGACTGAACCGCCTTTGCGGGCAAGCTTCAGACAATCATTAACGATTTGCGAAACGCCAATCGCCATAATCACGGCGTCTGCTCCCAATCCGCCGGTTTCGCGCATCACTACATCATAAAGAGACTCTTTGCTTGTATTCACGACCGTTGTCGCGCCGGCGATCAACGCTTTTTCCAAACGGTGATCGATCAGTTCGCTGACAATGATTTTGCTCGCCCCTGACAGCTTGGCCAGTTGAACGTGCATTAAACCAATCGGTCCGGCTCCAACAACAACAACGGTATCGTTCAGCTGAATGTTGGACTTGCGGTTGCCGTTGATGCAGCAGGACAACGGCTCTGCAATCACTGCTTGCTCAAATGTGACATGGTCAGGAATCTTCGCAAGATTGCCGGCAGCAAGAGCCGTTGCCGGAATGCGCACATATTCGGCAAACCCGCCGTCGAATTCATAACCGATAGCCGTACGGTTCGCACAGGCATTCTCACGGTTGCTTAAGCAATAAGGACATTTGCCGCACGGGATGACCGGAATTACACCAACGCGGTCTCCCACCGCAAATCCGCTTACCTCCTCGCCTACCTGTTCAATCGTCCCAACCATCTCATGCCCGATAACCGACGGAAGGCGGACGCCTTTCGTCTTTTTCCCGTCAAATATACGAACGTCCGTTCCGCAAACGGCACTGACATTGATTTTTACAAGCACGTCATTGGATGTAATCTCGGGTTTGGCGATGTCCTCCAATTGCATGTTGCCAGGTCCATGAAAAACAGCTGCTTTCATTCTCTCCACTCCTATATCTCTAATGTTATTCATAAGCGGAACTGTAGTTAGTTCCGCTTATGTATCGTTGCGTTTCTTGTCTTAAACAGGCTGTCGGATGCTTTCTCCGGGCATTTTAGAGCAACGGCCGTATAGATCGAATCGATGATCATCAATTGGGCAATACGGGAAGCCATCGCATCCGTACGGAACATCGTTTCCCGGGCGGCGGTAAACAAGTTAATATGAGCCACTTTCGTCAAGGGTGATTTGGAAAAGTTAGTAATGGCAATGACGGTGGCACCTTGTTCTTTAGCCAGCTCTGCAGCATGCAGAACATCCAGATTCGTTCCCGAATGGGAAATCGCCAGAACCACGTCCTGAGAGGTCGAAAGGCTGGCCGACATGGATTGTAAGAATACATCCGTATAAGCCAAGGTTTTGATTCCTATTTTGAGGAACTTGTGCTGGGCATCCAGAGCTATCGAGCCGGATGCCCCGGTTCCATAAATTTCTATCAGTCTGGCCCCGGCGATCGCTTCTACCGCCTTCTCCAATTCTTCATCCTGCAATACTTCCAAGGTATCGTAAATCGCCTGAATGCTGGATTCGGAAATTTTCTTCTTGATGGAGGGGACATGATCATGAAGCTCAATACCTTCTTGAATCTGCTTTTCAGGCCTCACTACGTCCTTGGCAATATTGATTTTCAAATCCTGAAATCCTTTGTAGCCGATCCGTCTGCAAAACCGGATAATCGACGAGTCGCTTGAACCGCTGCGTTCGGCCAACTCCGCAATCGCCAAATGAATAATCTCTTCAGGGAAGGATCTAATGTAATCGGCTATTTTCTTTTCACTTTGACTCAACTGCTCATATACAGATTCAATCCTCGTTAAATAACCAGGTCTCCTGTTGTTTGCGATATTTGTCATGTAGAAACCCCTCCTCTTACCCGTTATTTAACAAAATTATGCTGCTCTGTCAAAAAAGCCTCCAAAAATTCAAGCGTCATATGAATGCCCCGCTTCACCGTTTCCTGACTGCCCCCGGCAATATGCGGAGTTCCCAAAACATTAGGCAATGCCAGCAATTCGTTATAGAAAGCAAACGGTTCATCGCCAAACACATCGAGTACCGCACCGCGCAGACGCTTGGAGACCAATTGCTCTTTCAATGCGGGGTAATCAATCAAATCCCCTCTTGCCGTATTGATCAAAACCGCTTCCGGTTTCATCAAGGCCAGTGTTCCGGCGTTGAGAATCGGCTCCGCTCCTTTAGGCTGTCTTGCGTGCAGGCTGACAAAATCCGATGCGGACAGCAGCTCCTGAAGCGAAAGCTTCGTTACACCGTCTGCAGCAAAATCCTCGTCCTTCACATAGGGATCATAAGCCGCGACTTCGACTTGAAATCCCTTCAGAATGCGGGCCAAGTGACGGGCGATTCGCCCATAGCCGATCAAGCCGAACGTTTTCTTGTACAGCTCGACCCCCGTACGCTCGAATTCGTAATAACCCGGCTTCCATACTCCTTTTTTCAAAAAAGAGGAGCTTTCGGGAATGCTTCGCAGGAAGGAAAGCAGAAGAGCTATCGTAAATTCAGCAACCCCTTCGGCATTTTTCCCGTTGGTGTTAAAGATCGTGATGCCCCGCTCCTCCAAATAAGCACGATCAATATTTACAGGGCCTCCCCTTAAAATAACGACAGCTTTCAGCTGGTCCGCCTGCTCAAGCACTTCGCGAGGAACGGCAGCACCATGTACAATCAGGATGTGGATACCCTGCAGCTTATTAAGCAAGGCAAACGGCTCTCCATAAAATTCACGGACGCCGCATGGCTCTTTTATTTCATTAGGATCATCCCATGACATTCCGCTGGGAACGCATGTATCATCGTCGAGCATAAATTGTTCAACAGGAAAATCATATTTTATCGTTTGGATATCAAGGTTAAACCGATCCGATAGGTTATTCTTTAACGCTTCCCCCACCATAACAGGATCGAAAAATTTATCCCCCACAATCAATACTCGGTTCATGCTGCGTATTTCCCTCCTACTATTTACTTAGGAATTCAATAGGTAACAAAATGATCTGCGGGAACAGCGTAAGCAGCAGCAAGAGCAAGCAGTGCAGCAGCAAAAATGGCCAAACGCCTTTAATCACTCCCTGCATCGTTGTCTGTCCTACACTGCAAGCGACATTCAGAACGGTTCCCACCGGAGGTGTCAATAATCCAATGACACAGTTGAAGATGAAAATGATTCCGAAATACACCGGATCAATACCCGCTTCCACCACAATCGGCATAAGCACGGGGGTCAGAATCAAAATCGTAGGCGTTAAATCCATTGCGGTACCCACTAGAAAAACCAAAACATTAATCATCAGCATCAACAGAATCGGATAATTCATTAACGGACCGAGTAAATCGGCAATTTCACCCGGAATATTAGCGATGGTAATAAACCAGGCCGATACCATCGCGCAAGCAGCCAGGAACATGACAATGCTCGTCGTTTTGGCGGCCGAAGCAAACAGCTTGTAGAGATGCTTGATTTTTAATTCGCGGTAAATGACCAGCCCGACAAACAGAGCGTAGAACACCGCCACAACCGCTGCTTCCGTGGGAGTAAAGACACCACCGCGCATACCTACGATAATGATAACCGGTAAAAACAGCGCCCAAATCGCACGTACCCCCGATTTAAATACTTCCTTGAGCGGTTTGCGGGAAACGGGTTCAAACTGCTTTTTGCGCATCAGAAGCCACCAGGTAATGGCAAGGCCAACGGCCATCAAAAGACCAGGAACAATCCCGCCCAAAAACAGCTTCGTAATCGATACGTTAGCCGTAACACCGAAGACGATCATCGGAATACTTGGCGGGATCATGGGCGCGATAATTCCGCTGGACGCAACCAAGCCTGTGGACTGATCTCTATCATAACCGGACCTGATCATCATAGGGATCAAAATAGCGCCCAATGCCGCCGTATCCGCAACAGCAGACCCGGAAAGACCGGCAAAAAACACGCTGCCGATGATGACCACATACCCCAAGCCGCCCCTGATATGTCCCACAAGCGACATAACGAATTCAACGATCCGCTTCGAGATTCCCCCAGCGTTCATTAATTCCCCGGCAAGAATAAAAAACAGAATGGCCGTGAGCGAGATGCTGTCCGCCCCGCCGATCAGACTCTGCACGATCACTTGAGTATCAAACATCCCAAGTAAAAACATTAAGGCTACACCGCTGATTAACAGCGCAAACGCAATCGGCATGCCAAGCGCCATTGCACCGAGCAGCGAACCCACAAACACAACCAACGCCATTTTGTTCCCTCCACTGCTCTTATTTCGCGATCGGCTCCGTCACATCCTCCGATTCCTTAACCATGACATATTCATCGTCCGATGTGTTTTTAAACAAGGCACGGTACAGGTTAAAAAGGATAATGATTCCCATGCTGATGCTTGTTACAATTCCAATTCCATAGACAAAGGACATCGGCAATCCCGTGGCAGGCGCGTTGCTGCTGTGTCCGACGATCGTCATTTTCCAGCTTCCCTGCAATACGAGCCATAAACAATACAACACTGCCAAATTGCTGATCACGAAAACCATCTTTCTCCATTTGACAGGTATTTTTTTTACGAACATGTCGACTCCAAGGTGCTGATGATCTCTAAGTCCGGCAATGGCTCCCAGGAACGTCAAATAAATAAACAGGAAGCGGCAGGCCTCTTCCGCCCATGGGATACCGGAATGAAAAAGATATCTTAACGCTACATTGCCGAAATAAAGGACACACATCACGGCTACGATAATAAACAGCAAAAAATTCAACAAATGATTAACGGCCTTCGACATTTTTGGCATCCTAAGCCCTCCTTTCCTGCAAATAACGGTCATAGCGGCTTTCAAACAGCCTGCCCATTGCTTGATCCGGCTCCAATAAGGTTTTTCTCTGCTGCTCTAACAATGACTTCACCTTATGGTTTACATCACGAAAATAGTGGAGAGTTAACCCGCACAACATATATCCTCCCAGAGACGTCATGTCCACATCATGAATGACTTCGATAGGCTTTTGAAGAATGGACGATTTCATCTGCAGGAAATTTTCTGATTTTGAAGATCCGCCAACCAAACGCAGCAAATCGGTTTGAATATTCAGCTTCTGATTTAAGTGTTCCAAAAGAGCTTTGGTTTCAAAGGATAAGCCCTCCATGACAGACAATGAAAAGTCCTGACCGTCGTGTGAAGGCTGCAATTCGATGAACCGCCCTGTCCGGGACGGCTGCATTCTCCTTCCTGAAGGTATATATATAGGAAGAGATTGTATCCGGGGAATCACCGTTTCCGAATTGAATTGCCGTTCCCACTTGAATAATTGAAAAAGCTGGTTTGCCCATTCCATAATCTTGCCCGTACTAGCGACATACCCTACCACAAAAAACTCATTATCCAAGACATGACTTTCTAAATTGCACTCTTCATGAACAAAGGAAAAGGAAGATCCATGAGGATAAGGGAGTACCAAAGCCTCTGATGTCCCCGTAGAATTCAATGCAACGGACGAATGATTGATTCCACCCGCGAGTGCGGCAAACATATGATCATGTCCGCCCACAATAAGCTGGGTTTTTCGATAGCCTGGATGCATTTGATAGTCCGTATCCAGCGTGCCGATCACGGTTCCCGCCTGTCTAGGCTTCGGAAGCTTCTCCAAAGGGATCTTGAAGTGATCGGCAGCGGATGCATTCCACTGCTTGGTTAAACAATTAAACAGCATGGTTCTGGAAGCCTGGGAGTAATCGGTTATAAACTCTTTTTCCGATGACAGGTGATAAACAATATAATCCGTTAAATTCAACCATTGATAGGCTTCCGATAAGATCTCGGGATGATGTTCAGAGAACCACTTCATTCGAAACGGCAAATACATCGGTAACGGATACTGTTGAATCTGGGGAACAATCCGGTCAAGATCCGGTATATTTTTCTCCGCCGCGCTTCTCTGATCATTCCAGCATATACAGGGATACAGCGGCCTTCCCTGCCGGTTAACCGGGATGAAGGAACAGGCCATACCCGAAACAACGATGGCATCAATCGTTACTTCATTGGAGCTTTCGCCGACAACCGACTTTAGAATATAGGAAATCGCGACAAGTGCTTGATCAGGATCGATTTCCGAGATCCCGTTTTCGAGTCTCAGGAAGGATGTCGGATGGATCACTTGATTGCATTTTTCGCCGTCTGCAGAGAATAAATATCCTTTAATATGCGTGGTGCCCACATCCAGAGTAACAATACCTTTCATCCGCCTGTCTCCCCACACTTCAACAGTTATGATTAAATCGGCAGGGCCCAAGAGCCCCGCCTTTGGATCAATGCTTTAGTTATTTCGCCGCTTCAACCAGCTTATCAATCAGCTCTTTTGTATATTCGGATTCCACTTCCTGGTATACTACGGAGACTTTATCCCGGAATGCCTGTTTTTGTTCCGGAGTGAGCTTGGTTACGGTCATTCCTTCTTTAGTCAGCTTATCAATCAAATCGATATCCCCTTGTGCAACCAATCCTCTTTCAAGCTTTCCTGCTTCTTTCACAGCATCTTCAATGATTTGCTTGGCTTCGCTGTCAAGTCCATCCCAGAACTTCTTGTTGAAGCCGACGATCAGTGCATCCCAGCTGTAATCCCAAATGGTAACATGCTTCTGGATTTCCTGGAATTTGGAAGCATCGATGGTAACAAGCGGATTCTCCTGCCCGTCAATAACCTTTTGCTCGAGAGCGGAGAATACCTCACCAAAGGCCATCGGCGTTGCGGTCGCTCCCAAATGCTTATACAGGCTTAAATACATTTTGATTTCAGGCACACGAATTTTTAAGCCTTGCAAATCTTCCGGAGATGAAATCGCTTTCTTGGAATTCGTAATTTGGCGGAAGCCGCCTTCCCAATAACCTGCTCCATGAATACCTTTCGCTTGAAGCGTATCCAAAAGTTCCTTACCCACTTGTCCGTCGACTACATCGTATGCTTTTTGTCTGTCATTAAACAGAAACGGAAGCGAAATAGCTCCAAATTTCTTTTCAAAACTGGCAAAGACTAGGTTAGAAACCGTTGCCATTTGTAATGTACCCGTTTGCAATTGTTCGATCATGGTTTGATTATTGCCGTTGGAAAGCTGTCCATTCGGATAAATCGTTACCTTAATACGCCCTTCACTCTTCGCATCAACGATTTTGGCAAATTCCTGCAGACCTTTGTGGCGCGGAGAGCTTTCAGGGTCATTGTGCGACGCTTTGATCTCTACTTTTGGTTTTTCGTTCGCAGAACCTGTAGTGCTTTTGCCCTCTTGGGCTCCGCAGCCCGCCAATGTAAGCGATGCCACGAGTGAGATAGCAACCATTTTGAAGCTTAAACGTTTCATAGTGTTCCCCTTTCAACTATTTAATGTATATTTCTGTTGTTTATTATAGAGGGTTTGAAGTTTAATTTCAAGTATTTATTATTTTTTTGAAGTAAATCACCAATAATTCATTCTTGGTATAAACATCGCTTAAACAAGAGAAAAGGGATAAAACAGAAAAAAACATCCTTCTATCAAAGGATGTTTTCATACCAAGACGTGTTACTTGACGGCATCGGCGTAACGGTTATCCGTTACATCCGCCGGTTGTTTCGTTTTGGCCGCCGGATTTTTCTCGCTTAATTCTTTCAAAATAAATTCAATTTCACTGTCGGGAAGATGAAGGTCGCTTGGCCATAATTCTTTATACACCTCATAAGAAACATCCAGCACCTTGGGATCCGTCACTTTCATATGCTTCTCTAGAGAGGTTAAAGTCGCCGCCTTATCCTCCTTCATTTGCTTGCCGGCCTCTACGTACGCCTTCATGAAATTTTCAACAGCATCAGGATGCTTCTCGGCAAAAGGCTGATACACGCCCATAATGCCGTACATTCCCAAGATACCTTTAACCTCATTCATGTTCACAACCTGCTTCAAGCCCATTTGTTCAGCTTGAATCGTCACCGGCGGGGAGATCAGACCCGCTTCAATCTTCCCTTCATTGATGGCTGCAAGGATGGCCGGAGCACCGCCGGCATATAAAATTTTCACGTCCTTTCCCTGCTGCATTCCGATGGAACGAATCATGGTACGGGCAACATAATCGTTGGCTCCCCCTGGTGCTGTTGATCCGATCGTTTTGCCCTTTAATTCTTCTAATGTACTGATATTTTTTGAGTATAAGGAGTATGCAATCTGCCCATACGTGCCGATGACTCTGACCTTATCCGTCTTGAGCGCCGCATCGATGACTCCCGGTCCGTCTAAAACAATCTGTACATCTCCCGATACGGCGGCAGCCACGGAAGCTGCGGCATCAAGAGATACCCGTTTGACCTTCAGACCGTATTTCGCCCAAAGTTCCGTTTCCTGTGCGTAATAAATCGGACCGAAGGTCGCACTGTCACCCACAGTCGCAACGGTCAATTCCACAAGCGGTTGTTCTTTAGACTTCGCCTCTTCCCCCGTACTCGCCGGGTTCGCAGCAGACGCCTTGGCGTCAGCCCCGGAGCTTGGGCTTGGATTACTCTTCCCGCAGCCGGTCAAGGCGATGAGCAGCACTAACAAGAAAACAAACGCGAGCTTGAGCTTTTTATGCACAGGCACTCACCATCCTTCACTTCGTTTAAGTTTCGCTTGATCGGATTATTTCACGGATTTCCGCAATCTTCGATAAGAATTCAGGCTCCGCTTTCGTCGCTTCAGTTCTCGGCCTTGGCAGATGAATTTCCATATTCGCACTAACCACACTTCCAGGCCCTTTGGATAAAACGATAACCCGATCCGCCAAAAACACAGCTTCATCAATTTGGTGCGTAATAAATAAAGCCGTTTTTTTCGTTTCCTGCCATATCCGCAGCAGTTCGTTTTGCATGACCTCACGCGTCTGCGCATCCAGTGCCGCGAACGGTTCGTCCAGAAGCAGCAATTCCGGATCGGAAGCGAGCGCCCGTGCCAAATTGACCCGCTGCTGCATACCTCCGGACAGCTCATTCGGAAACTTGTGCTCATGCCCCCCAAGTCCGACCAACCCGATCATAGCCATCGCTTTTTGCTGCATGACCGATTCGGCCGTGCCGCGCAGCTCCAACCCATACTTCACATTGCCAAGCACTGTTCTCCACGGAAGAAGCGCCGGCGATTGGAATACAACGGCCCGATCCTTCCCGGGTCCGGCTATTCTTATCCCATCCAATACCAATTGACCTTGATTATGGGGAAGAAGGCCTGCCACCGCATTCAAGAAAGTCGATTTACCGCATCCGCTCGGTCCGACGATACACACAAACTCCTGAGGCTTAATGTGCAAAGAGATATCCCGAACCGCTTGAAAACGCTCGCCCGTCCGCTTCACCCGGTATTCAATGCCTACACGCTCGGCAACCAATTTATAATCCGTCGGCATCTCCATCGCCTCCTTATGCTATTTATGAATATCTACACGCCACTTGTCGAAATGCTTTTGCAGCATTTGAATCATTCCCGTTAACAGCACGCCAAATCCCGCAATAATGATCAGACCGACGAAGACTAAATCCGTCTGGAACGTTTGTCCCGCCGTAAACATCATGTGCCCCACCCCTTCGGTCGCCGCCACCATCTCGCCGACGACAACCCCGACCAACGCATGACCGAGGCCCAAACGAACGCCGGATATAATGGCCGGCACCGAGCTCGGCAAAATAATGGTCTTAAAAATCTGCCGGTCCTTTGCATTGTAGGAACGAGCCACATTCAACAACACCGGATCAATGGTCTTCACTCCCATCAACGTATTGATGACGATCGGGAAGATCGAGCCGAGAAAAATGATGGCCACCTTCGAGCCCAAGCCAATACCAAACCAGATAATAAACAACGGTACAAGCGCGATACGCGGTGAAGCGTACAGGAAATTGATGATCGGGTCGACCAAATAATTGAATTTGGGGTACCACCCCATTAATATTCCCAGGGGAATCCCCACAATGAGCGCAAGGCTGAACCCAAGCAGCAGCTCGACTCCGCTGGCAATAAAATCGTTCGCAAAATTTTCCGATAACACATACTGAATTCCCGCTTGCGCGATTCTCGTCGGAGAACTCGTAAACATCAAATCAACAATGTTCAGCCTCGCAAATATCTCCCATAAAGCCAGCAGCAGCACGACACCTGTAAAGCCCAAGATGCCGCGTTCATTGTTGTAATAAAAGGTGCGCCACTGGCTTTTGGGAAAATGCGGCATATCGATGTTCCGTGCCTCGGCCATTTTTTCAGTTTTGTTCATCGTGATCTCCTTTCGTGTTGAAGCTTAATGTTTCTACCGAACTGCGTTGATCAAATCACTCTCCATCACATTCTCCAATTCGTGCAGCGAAAGCACCGTGGCATACTTGGCATTCAAGTCAAAAAGATTAGTGCAATGCGAGAAATAGGATCGGTCGAAGCAACAATCGTCTATAACAAACGTGGAGTAACCGTTAGAGTGTGCATCCACCGCAGATGCGCGAACACATCCCGACGTAGACACTCCGCATAGGATTAAAGTGTCTATTCTTTCTTTGACTAAATAGGCCTGAAGAGGCGTCTGAAAAAAAGCGCTAGCTTTCGTTTTTTCCAAAATCCACTCCCCTTCTTGGGGTGCAACCGGTTCGGGAAATTCATTATACTTCGAATCAAATGAAACAGCCCGTTTCGATTTCGTGGCCTTTCCCGCAAACCATTGATTGACGGTAGAAGACCGAGTATGCACGACAGGGAATTGCTTGCTGCGAAAAAGCCCGATGAGACGACGAATTCTCGGGATAGCTTCCCAAGATGCCGGTCCGCAAGCCGTCGGGAACTCCTGAATCGCCTCCTGCAGAGTAAGAAATTCGGAGCCCGTAAATCCATACGTTACGTCAATGACGATCAGAGCAGGCCTTTGACCCAGCTGTAAAGTCCCTAGAAATCCGGCTTTTTGATATGTCAGCCGTTCCTCCTCCGGTATTACTTTCATCCATTCTTTTATTGAGAGCTGCTCTTCAGTCATTTCATCCCCATCCTTTCAGCACATCAGCACACGTGATATCTTCGACCGGTCGCAAACTCGTCCTCCCTCGTCTCCAACTGCTCCTGTGTCATCAAGTGTTGTTCGAGCAAAATCCTTTCAAAAGCCTCCCCCCAAAGATGATAGTAAGAGGAAACGACATCCTCATCCGGATGGCCACTCTCGGCTTCGCCGATTTCTTTGACAAATTCACTGTTAAATGCCTTCCACGGATAAACTCCTTTTTCGGCCATGAGCACCGCCATGGCAAAAATTCGGCTTTCCCATGGATTATGGAAAATAAGCTCTCCATTTTCACGCGGCAATTTCATCGATTCTTCCAAGTCTTTCATGAAGCTTTTCGTATCTCGGTTCATCACAGGACTCCTTTACTTTCATGATTTGGCAAGCTTTACTTTGGATACTCCAATCATCGAATCCCGGGTCACAAGACCGGCAAGCTCCTCCTCCTTCATGAGCTCTGTTCCATGTGGCCGCTCCGGCAAAATAAGATAACGAACCTCCGCATTGCTGTCCACTACACGGATTTCTACGTCCTTATCGATTTCCAACCCGAACTCACGAAGCACACTTCTCGGATCCATAACCACTCTGGAGCGATAAGCCGTACTTTTATACCAGGCGGGAGGCAAGCCCAATAACCCCCATGGATAACAGGAGCACAGCGTACATACAACCACATGATGAATATCCGGCGTATTTTCCAGAACCACCAATTTATTTTTCAGCAGATCGCCAAATCCCAATTCGGCGGCGGCTTGATGTCCGTCTTGCAAAAGCCTTTGCTTAAACTCGGGATCAACCCAGGCTCGTGCGACAACCTTTGCCCCATTCATTGGTCCGATATCGGAAACATAATGCTGAATTAATTCATCCACCTCTTGTGCCGAAATCAAACCTTTCTCGATCAATAAGGATTCGATAGCCATGGTCCTTACTTCATCAAACGATTCCGGCAGACCGTGATGATGGTCGTGATCATGATGGTGGTGATCGTCATGATTTTTCATTCTTTAATCCTCCCAACTCCAAATAATCTTCCCACATTTCGATATAAAGCTTGTCTTTGGGCGAGGCGTCTTCTCCCCACAAATCTTGGGCCTCAAACCGAACCCGATAGACCGTCTGATAAAGATCTATTCCTTCTTGAACTCTGGCATCGGGCAAAATAAAGCTTCCATGAATCGCTTCGACCACTCCCTGCTTCCCGCGGACATACCTTGGAGCACGCGTATGCCCCAACGGAGACATCACCTTCACCCTCACCAGCGTACCCGGCGAATATTTAGGCTGGACAAATTCGTTTTTCTGCTCAGATCCGGTTGTCGCGGGGATGGCAAATCTCCTTTGGGTCGAAGGGACTTGAGGCAGTATATTTCGATAGGGCTGCAAATGAGACCTATAAGGCAAGGCTTCCGGGGAGATCTGAGCGGCTTTCACCTCAACCTCTTTCTCCGTAAGCACTCCTCTTTCAATTAATAAGTGTTCCATTCTTAACAGCCAGATTTGATAATAGCTTGAACCCAGATAATAAACCGGATTCATTCGTTCAATAGCATGTCTGGATTCATCAATATTGTAGATTTTATGTTTCTTGCTAACCAACGTATGGATCGCCCTCATTCGTCCTTCCCATGGTTCATGAAAGACAGGTTCATTCTCCTCCCATTTCACCGGACCGAAGCCGTCCATACCGCCAACATCATGGATGCTGTTCATATCGCCAACTCCTTTCGGGTTAGATCCTTATTTGACCGCATCAGCATACCGGTTATCCATCACATCCGCAGGTTTTTTGGTCTTGGCTGCGGGGTTCGTTGCAGCCAATTCATCCAATAGGAATTGAACCTCGTTTTCGGGAATATGAAGATCCGTCGGCCAAATATTCTTATAAATCTGGTAAGAATCCTCCAGCACCTTTTCGTCCGTCAAGTTCATAAACTTCTTCAGGACGGCTTTGGACGCGGCATCATCGGTCTTCATGAGCTTACCGGCCTCTACAAATGCCTTCATGAAGCTTTCAATCGCTTGCGGGTCTTTTTCTGCAGAAGGACGATGGACGCCCATAACTCCATATTTCCCCAAGACCCCGTCGACTTCATTGAGATAGGCAACACGTACAAACCCCATTTGTTCAGCCTTTACCGTGGTTGGAGGAGTAAGAATACCCGCTTCGATTTTCCCTTCGTTCATGGCGGCCAAAATCGCCGGAGGGTTGCCCGCGTACAAAATTTTCACATCTTTCCCATGCTGCAGGCCAATGGATCGAATCATGGTGCGAGTGACATAATCGATAGCTCCTCCGGGGGTTGTCGAACCAATCGTTTGGCCATTTAACTCCTCCAATTTGCCGATGCTTTTCGCATAGACCCACATCGGAACTTCCCCATACGTGCCGATCACCTTGACATTCTCCGTCTTTAGGGCCGCATCGACGATGTTCGGTCCGGCAAAAACCACCTGGACATCACCCGATATAAGAGCCGCCACCGAAGCCGCGGGATCGAGAGAAACCTGTTTAACCTTCAAACCGTATTTGGCCCAAAGCTCGGTTTCCTGTGCAAAATAAATCGGGCCGGTTGACGGCGAATGGCCTACAGTAGCAACGGTCAGCTCTTGGAGCGGTTGATTCTCGGGCTTCGCCTCTGCCGCCGCATTCGTCGGGCTCGCATTAGATGTGCCGTCAGCACCGGAAGCTGTACCCTGACTACTCTTCCCGCAGCCGGTTAAAACGATAAGCATCACGAACAAGATCACAAACGCACCTTTGAATGTTTTTTTCACGGACTAACACCCATCCTTCGCTTCGTTTCATCATTCTCTTGATTGTTTTTTTCATCTTCAGTTGCAATCCGTCTTTACCTTGCTGATTCATTCAGCCCTGACGGTCAATGCCCTTTCACGGAAGATTTTGCAGACTCCGGAACCGGCTTGCGCATAAAATACATTGTCCCGAATATCAAAAGCGCGGCCCCCATACCTCCGAAGGCAAACGATAAACCCATTAAAGCAGATAAAGATCCGAAAAATAGAGGGTTTAAACCTGAAACCACCCGGTTCGACAAGCTTCGGATGCTCATTCCCATGCCTTGATTCTTTTCATCCAATACAACCGATAATAAGCGCCATGGGCTGGTTAATCCCTGTGCAAAGCCCCCATCCGAACATCACCACGATGATCATCCAGTACGGTTGTGCCAATGAAAGAAGAAGCATACACATCCCGCCGATGAAAATGCTGATGGACATCATAAAATGATAGGACATCGCCTTCAATAACAAACCGATGAACGGGCGAATCAGCATCGTAGCCGCAGCCGCCACTGCCAACGATGTTCCGATCTGCGAATGTGTCAGCGATTGTTCCGCCATGAACAGGGGCACGAACGTCATACGGGCATCGACCAAAACATACAACACTGCGTTCAAACCAATCGCCGCCCCAAACGACTTATTGTCACGCATAAGCCGGTATGCCGTACCATAGGACTTCCAGAAGCGGAATGTAATCTCCCGGCTTCGCTTCCTGCCTTCCTTCGGAAGCCATAGAGACAAAAGCAAGCCCATGAAGTTAAGGCCAACTAACCAACAAAACACGTAGACGAATCCACCATGCTCTGAAAAGAATCCGCCCGCCGCAGGACCCGCCAATTGGGCAAGCGAATTGACAAAGGTAAAATGAGACAGCAGACCCTCCCGCTTCCCTTTTTCCTCTTGCAGGCGGGCACTGATGGATACCGCAGCCTGAAGGGCGCTCCAAATCAATATGGTTCCGATACCATATAAGATTTGGGAAGCGATGATAGGGATGATCCGTTCGTAGATTGCCCCCATCAACAGCATCATACAACTGACGACCCCCACCGCACTTCCTGCAAATACAGACCGGCGCGGGCCTATTCTATCGATTAATCCACCAAGGGGAATCGCAAAAAACAGCGGCATAATCGATTGAACCGACATGAAAATACCGACAAAAGCCACATCGTATCCTCTATCGGCAAAATAGAGAGAGAGCATCGGACGCATCATGCTGCAGCTGAACCAATAAAAAACGGCCGAAATAAATATAA
This sequence comes from Paenibacillus sp. F024, assembly GCF_057814255.1. Lineage (NCBI taxonomy): Bacteria > Bacillati > Bacillota > Bacilli > Caryophanales > Paenibacillaceae > Paenibacillus > Paenibacillus sp. F024. The sequence continues at coordinate 12,683 of NZ_JBVASZ010000028.1, read as the reverse complement.
TGATGAGTCCCGGGCTGCGCCATTTCATATCGTTTTAAACCGGTTGATGACTTGATCTTCACATTCGTATCTCACCACGAACCGACTCCTTCATCCTTCATCCAATTTCTCACCACAATTTTCTTATCGGTTCAACTCAAAAGCAAAAATGGGTTAGCATAGGTTCTATCGTGCTAGGTAAGACCCCTGTTTTACATGCGGGACCCCCCCATGAGCGCAAGACGGCTCACGACTTGTTCCGTAAATTTCGTGAGCTTATGCTCGTTCCATACCATATATACGGTACGGCCTGGAAGCAATGAAGGCGCCTTTTTCACATAAATGTTCTTTGAAGCAATATATCCGTCTTCATCCACCTCCACATGTTCGGTTTGCAGGTAGGATCGAGGGATGATGGCATTGCCGACGCCTTTTCGAACAAGCTCGATTAACAGCTCCATATTATCCACCCTTGCTATTACCCGCTGTCCCTTGATGTGCAGCATATCCATCAGCAATTCCAGGTTTTGTTCAATCGTACCCCTGTGCTGCAAAAGAACAAACGGATGTGAGGTTAAAAACTCACGAAAGTCTCTTGGAGGCTCATGACTGATCAACACGACATCCTCCTGCTGCAGCGGCAGCGAATGCACTCCCTCCGGCGGCTTGGTATCATATATGAATCCTAAATCCAACGCCCCCGACCTGATTAGAACGAGTATTTCACCTGATCCCGCCGTTGTCGTTTCTATAATTTTCGTCGGGTCTTCCGTTTGGCAAACAGACAAAATACCCGGTACATACTTCACCGCCAACGAACGCGTCACCCCAATTAAAAATGACTCGCCGAACGATGCATTCGATAAAGATTTTTCTCCTTGACGGATGGTGTTGATCGAACCGATGGCATATTTCAAAAAACAAACACCCGTAGGAGTCAGCTGCACACCCGACCTGCTTCTGACAAACAGAGGGAAACCTATTTTTTTCTCCAGGTTTTGCATTCTTGTGCTTACAGCCGACTGCGCCATGTACATTCTTTGCGAAGCTTTATTCATGCTGCGCTCTTCCGATACGGCAATGAAAATTTCCAAATCGACCAATTCCATCATCCACACCTCTCCATCATGTTTATGGATTTGTGACCATTGGATATCCAAACCTGCATTTTTCCAAGATACAAAGGTAATATTGTGTTAGAATTGTTTACATACAAATTATAACACACCTGATTTCAAGGATATATCTCCATTTAATATAACAAAAAGATATATAATGTTATATTAAATAACACATTAATAACACAAAATTAGGGGGGTGCTATGTTTATTCAAACCTATATGCCGTGGTTTGTTTTCTGTTATCTTCCAAACAAACAGGCGTCCGTCCATCGGTAAGATACCGGCAGACGAACGCCTCGCTTCAATGATATAACTTATTAATTCGTAACAGCAACCCATTTCCCTGACCGAATTAGAACAACCTCAGAACTGCTCAGACCATAGGGGTATTCACACCGGAGCTCCCTTAAGCCTCTACCTTTTCTGCGATCGCTTCTTGATAGAGCGTGTCGCCCTCATGTAAAGCTGCGATGATTTGATCCGCAGTCAATACCCGGCCGAACCCTCTTCTCATGGTCCGTAGCGTCGCTTCATGCGCAATCGCGCTGTCGGTAGCGTTGATATCTTCTCCGAATACGATATGATAATTCAGGAAGTAACCGGTTCTCGCTGTCGATTCACAGCAGAAATTGGTAAGCGTGCCGCAAATGATAAGCGTTTTCACACCCAAGTTGCGCAGCACGTAATCCAAATCGGTGCCGGAGAAAGAGCAGTAAGCATGCTTGGTCCGGATTACCCGCTCACCCGGCAGCGGATAAATCCCCTCATAAATGTCGGCCCCCGGGGAACCTTCCTTGATGGCGCCGCTTTTAATGGGATTCCAAAATTTGTAGAAATCGTGGGCGCAATCCTCCGCAATGTTATGCGCGGTATAAATTACAGGAACACCTGCTTCTCTGCAGGCTTCGATGGTTTTCTTTACTCGTGGTATCATTCGGTAGGCCTCGGGAACACACATAGGATGCGAAGGGTTTACAAAGTCTTCTTGAAGATCCACAACAATTAAGGCGCATTCTTCTTTTTTGATTTCAAACGTCCAATGCTTATCCGTATTGTAATCTCTTTCAGCAAAATCGATAAATTCTTTTTCACCGGAAAAAACACCCTTGGTCTCTAACTGGTCAGAAGTTAGCAATTCATCCTCCCTGCGCTTGTAAATCTGCAAAAACTCTGAAACCGCTTTACTGTCCACACAAAAACCTCCTTTAAAAAAGATATGATGTCAAGCTGAAATAGATCATCAACGTTGTTCTCCCTTTATTAAAGTATTCTGTATACACTGAACAGGAGTCATGTGTAATTCGATAACAGAGAGAGAACGGTTGATAAAAAAATAGTATCCTACTTTATGATCGCTGTCAATTTGACTGACACTAATCGTCAAATCCATGCAGTATATTTCAATTACCTATTATTTTTTCAAAGAACCGGTGAACTCGCTCCAAGTTATTAATAAAAAATCCTTTATCAAGGATGGAACGGATTTTTCGTTCGTATCCAAAAATAAAGGATTTCTTATAATATTGACCATCTTTACATCAAATTATAGATCCTGGCTTCATAAGGATTCAGCTTGAATGACTCGCTTTGAACCTGCTGCTCCGGATAGTTGGAGATGATGATTTCTTTAGCTTGTGAAGACACGGATTCAGGAAGCTCACAGGTTACCGCCTGATCCGAGATATTCAGAACAACGAGCCATTTCTCGTTATCAAGCACACGCAGGTAAGCGTAGATTTGCTCGTGATCTTCAAGCAAAGGCTCATAGCTTCCGTAGACCATCACTTCATGTTCTTTTCTAAGCTGAATGAGCTTTTTGTAGTAATAGAAGACGGAATCCGGATCGGCCAGAGCCGCGGCCGCATTGATTTCCTTATAATTCGGATTCACTTTAATCCATGGCGTACCGTTTGTGAAACCGGCGTTCGGCGAGTCGTTCCACTGCACAGGCGTTCTTGAATTGTCCCTTGCCAAATGAAGCAGGCTTTCAAAGACTTCTTGGGGATCTCTGCCTTTTCCCACTTCTTCCTTGTACTTATTTTTCATCGCAATATCGTTGTAATCCTCAATGGAATCGAAACGGACGCCTGTCATCCCGATTTCTTCCCCTTGATAAATATACGGCATTCCCGGAAGCGTATGCAGCATAGTCGCAAAGCATTTGGCGGATTCCACACGATACGTTGTATCGTTACCGAATCTCGTAACAAGTCTAGTGTGGTCATGGTTATTTAAGAATTGTGAATTCCAGCCCTTCCCCCACATGCCTTCAACCCATCTTTTTTGAATATCCTTGAACCGCAGCATATCCCAATGCGCCATATAATCGCATACTTCAAAATGGAACAACGTATGCAGCTCCCCGCGGTCTTCTCCAACGTAAAGCACCCCGTCCTCAGGTGTAACGAATGGAATTTCCCCGACGGTAAAAATATCGTAATGCTTCAAAACCTGATCATGCATCTCCTGGAGATATTCATGGATCCCCGGATTATTGCCCAAATAAGAAATATGGTCAGGATTCTCCGCATCTGGGAAGCCCGCTTGCTTGGCGAGAAGATTAATGACGTCCATCCGGAATCCGTCGATGCCTTTATCCAGCCAAAAGCGCATCATGTCGTAAATTTCTTCCCGTACCTTAGGATTCTCCCAGTTCAAATCCGGCTGCTCGACCGCAAAAGAATGGAAATAATATTCCCCTGTCCGGTTGTCATATTCCCATGTCGAAGGTGTAAAATACGATCTCCAGTTATTGGCTTCGTTCCGCCAAATATAATAGTCTCTTTTCGGATTATCCTTGGAGGAGCGCGATTCTACAAACCACGGGTGCTGATCGGACGTATGATTGACGACCAAATCCATAATCAGCTTCATTCCGCGGGCATGAACCTCTTGAAGAAGCCTCTCAAAGGTAGCCATCGTTCCGGCTTTGGCCATCACGGACCGGTAGTCCGATATATCGTAGCCATTATCGACATCGGGAGAGCCGTAGCACGGATTTAACCAAATCACATCGGCGCCGAGCTCACGAATATAATCCAGCTTTTGAATAACTCCCTCTAAATCTCCATAACCGTCCCCATCCGTATCATAAAAACTTCTCCAATATACTTGGTAAACGACCGCTTCTTTCCACCATGCCTTCTTCATGCTCTCACTCTTTCACTTATATACTAAGGATGTCATTATTAAATTAACGTATTACGGCGGCTTTTGCAATTTATCGCTCATTTGCCTTCATTGAAGTGAAAAAAATACCCTTCGGCCTCCACCTTCTCTATTTCCTGTCTAATGGCTTCAAACGTCTGACTCGCTTGCTTAGCAACCTCTTGTCCGGAGTGGACCTCTCGCATATTGATATCAATAGCCTTTAATCAATGTGGAAAAAAGCAGCAGCATTTTCGTTTGAAGACTTATTATTTACTACTTTTGCCGAAAATGACCAAGATAAATATCGACATCATCTCATGCCTTCGAAACCTTTGGTTTGACTTCACGGTTTTTGTATAATGAGCGTATGTCTGAATGTTCTAAAGGAGCTATCCATGTCGAATCGAAAATGGAATTGGGGAATCCTCATTCTTTTCATTATATTTGCCTGCCTGCTGCTCAGCTTCTTGTTATCCGCGCTGCGCATTCGGGAACTGGTTCAGCCCCTGAAATCAGGTGAAACAGGTGCGGATAGCCATCATATCGTGCTGATCTCCCAAGAGCTCGACAATCCGTTTTGGCGATCGGTAGAGCAAGGCGCCCGTGAGGCCTCCGAAAAATATGGGATGACGCTCGAATATACGGGGCCGTTCCGAATCCATCCTCCCGAGCAGATCAAGCTGTTGGAGAAATCCATTGCCGCCAAAGCGGATGCGGTTTTGATCCAGGGCATCAACGATCCATATTATCGGGCGCTGATCGACAGAGCCATGGACCTTGGGATTGCTGTCATTACCGTGGATACGGATGAACCCGGCAGCCGGAGATTGTCTTACGTAGGTACGGATAATCTGGAAGCGGGAAAAAAAATGGGCGAGCTTGTTGCACAAGCCGCAGGAAGCCAGGGCAGCATAGGTGTACTGCTGGGCGATGAAGAGGCGGACAATCAGCGGCTTCGTCTCGAAGGCTTTCGCTCCGTCCTCAGTCGTTATCCAGAGCTTCAGATCGTCGATGTTCGTTCGTCGAATATCTCCCGTCTTCAAGCAGCCGGACAAGCGGAGGATATCCTGTTAAATCATCCGCAGATCCGCTATATGATAGGGTTCAGCGCGCTGGATGGAGTGGGGATGATGGAAGCCGTCGAGCGTGTCAGGCCGCAAGAAGTGAGCATTTTCGCATTCGACGATTTGGAGGATACGAAAGAAGGCATCCGGCAGTGCAGGATCGTGTCGACGATTGTGCAACAGCCTCATGAAATGGGATTTGATGCCGTATCGATGTTGCACAATTATTTCCAAGGAAATAATCTGCCGCAGCAGCACTTTACTGCGATCGCTGTGCTTGACCGAAATACCGTCGGCAACGGAAGCGGAGGAAAGTGCCGATGACCATTCGACAAAAACTGCTGATCTTTATTCCATTGCTGGTCCTCCTTGCTAACTCGGTAACCTTCTTTTTGTTTGAAAGCGGGAAAATTGTACAGCAAAGCTACGATTTAATGATGGACCGCATCTTGTTATATAAGCAATCCGCACAAACTTCCGAGGACAACCTCCGTTTGCTTTACGGTTATTTGGTCAATCCCGGCGGAAGCAGCGAAGCTGAATTGGAGCAAGCACGTGCAAAGCTTCAGGAAATTCGGGACGGCTTTTCCGAAGCATCGAGCTCCTCTCTTCCTGCTTCAACCTTAACGAGCTACGTTCATTTGTTGGACACGCTTGTGGAACAGGAGCAAGCGGCGCTTGCAGCAGCAGAGGCTCAGTCACCGCGTGCTGCGCTGGCCCATTACGGAGAGGCGGAGAAGACAACCGGGTTTATCCGTGAGGAAGCGCAGCGTCTCGTGGATTTGGAGCTTGGTTACTATCAACCGATTTACAGACAAATTCAAAATGAAAATACGCTGATGAACCGTTTAGGCGCAGCAGTGTTTGTCATAAATACAGTGATGAGCATCGTTCTTGCGATCTGGATTTCCCGCAGCATCACCGGCCCTGTCAGCCGTCTTGTCCATAGGGCTAAACAGATGTCCAGAGGAAATCTGCAAGTAGATGCTCCGCCGCTGCGTTCCGGCGATGAGCTTGGCCTATTGTCGAATGCCTTCAACCGAATGTCGGAAGACCTGAAAGCCTTGATTGAGAAGGAGAAAGAAAGTCTGGAGAAAGACCGTCTGGTCAAGGAGTTAGAGCTGCAGGCACTACAAAGCCAGATTAATCCTCACTTTCTATTTAATTCACTCAATGTGCTCTCGAAGCTGGCTCTGTTGGAAGGCGCGGAAAAGACCAGCGATTTGATCATCTCCATGTCGAATCTTCTTCGCTATAATTTGCGCAATCTCGATCAGCCGGTTACACTTCAGGATGAGCTTGAGAATGTTAAAGAATACATTACGATACAAAAGGCCCGTTTTCGGGATCGGATCCGCATTGAGATGGATATCGACGAATCCGCGCTGCAGGAGCCTATCCCTTCCCTAACGCTTCAGCCGATTGTAGAAAATGCATTTGTACACGGCATTGGGAGCTTGGAAAAGGGTGCTGTTATCCGCATTCAGATTGCGCGTGGTCCGAAGGCTGTACGCATTGCGGTTTCTGACAACGGGAGCGGGATGACAGAGGAAGTCAGGCAAGCCTTGCTGCGGCTGGAAGCAGCCTCAAATAAAAAGAACTCTACAGGCATTGGAACGAGAAATGTGTTCAAGCGGCTGCAGTTATTTTACGGACAACCCGATCTTGTAGATATTGAGAGTCAACCTGCAAAAGGAACAACCGTAACAATTCGAATTCCCAATAGAAAGGATGGTGACCAAAACCATGTATCGGATATTGATCACGGATGACGAGGATTTGGAGCGCGAAGGATTGGAATGGATCATTCAGCGCATGATGCCGGACACCTTCCAAGTGATTCATGCCGAGAATGGCCGAATGGCGATCGAGCTTGCGGAGGAGCACCGTCCGCATATCGTGATGATGGATGTGAATATGCCCGGGATCCAGGGGCTCGAGGCCCTGCGGGAAATGAAAGAGCGTCTTCCGGATACGAAATTCGTGCTGGTGACAGCCTATGATTATTTTGCTTATGCTAAGGAAGCCCTTTCCCTCGGTGTGAAAGAATACCTCGTCAAACCCGTTAGGCGGGAACAGGTGGTTAAAACGCTCGAACAGCTTATTGGAGAGCTGGAGCGGGACAAACGCAAACGTATGGATGAGCTGGAGCTTAGACACAAAGTGTCACAGCTGCAGCCCATGGTCGAAAATGAACTGGCCTTAATGTTCATGGTCGATCAAACATTGGATACGGGCGTAGAGGAATTATCTGAATGGCTCGACTTCCCTCTCGATCAAGGCTGCGCAGTGGTGGTCGCTTTCCCGGAGCACGTATATACTCAAGACAAGAAGAAAATATACGATGTGATCCGCAGCTTTGCCAAGACACTCGGAGCAGCCTGCATTGTCAGCTCTTTAATTGACCGTCATATGGCCATATTCATACGAAAATCACCCGGGGTTCAAAATGACCTGTGGGAAGAGGAAACCAGGCGGTATGGGGAAAAACTGTGCGCTTGGGCCGACCGCCAGCTTGAGGTGGCGGTGTCCGTAGGCATAGGAACGGCTAGGAGCGGAGCGGAAGGATTACGCAAATCCTATTTTGAAGCGGTGTTTGCGTCCACCTATTTTGAGCATGGCGGGAAGGTGTGCCAATTTGACAAATTGAAGCAGGGATCCGGACTGGGCATACCCGAGTCGGAAAAGCATTCTCATCAAATGGAATCGCCCCACCGCTCCTACGTCATCTCCGCCCTTCAGCGAATCCGCGAAGAACGCGAACAGCAGACATTAAGCGTTTTGGAAAGAGCCAAAAATTATATACAAGCCAGATTCGCTGAGGAAATATCCCTTGAAGAAGTTGCGGACTCCGTCCACCTGAATCCTCATTATTTCAGCAAAATATTTAAACAGCAGGTGGGGGAGACGTTTATTGATTTTGTCACCGGCCTGCGTATCGATAAGGCTAAAGAGTTAATGGCATCTGAGCATTTAAGTCTTAAGGAAATATGCTTTATGGTCGGTTACAAGGATCCGAATTATTTTAGCCGCGTGTTCAAAAAAAATACCGGACTTACGCCAACGGAGTACCGCGATCAAAGCAAATAAAGCTTCTTTTTCCCGTCCATGCCGCTTACGTCATGGACTTTTTTATGTTGGCAGGACAAAAATGTGCTAGTTTTTCGTCCAATCGCCGCGGATAACGGATAGTGCAAATTAAATGCGGGAAGAACACTGATAAGTGAAGATGATTTCCGCTTCGATCCAGCGCTTCCCGTGATATAATGAAGCTCGTTTCTGAATAAGAAACAGGGTCAAACCGGGGATAAATCAATACGGATTGACGGAAAGGAGATAAACATCTTGGAATTAACTGCGAACAAATCCAATGAACAAGTGAGCATGAAGTTTGTAACGCTTGTTTCCATTGTTGCCGCCTTGGGTGGCTTATTATTCGGATTTGATACGGCTGTGGTATCAGGTGCGATTGGTTTTATGCAGCAAAAATTCAATTTAAACGATCTTCAGGTCGGCTGGGCCGTTTCCAGTCTGATTATCGGCTGTATTATCGGAGCCGCTATGTCCGGTGTACTAAGCGACAGGTTCGGACGAAAAATGGTGCTGATCTTCGCAGCGATCCTGTTTATCATCGGGTCTATCGGGTCTGCGATACCGGCAACCTTTACGGGTTATATAATTGCCCGTATCATCGGCGGAATCGGCATAGGGATTACATCTACCCTATGTCCGCTATATAACGCGGAAATCGCACCCGCCAAATATCGGGGGCGCCTGGTGGCTTTAAATCAATTTGCCATCGTTACCGGCATATTTCTTACGTATTTCGTCAATTTGTGGATTGCGGGATCGGGAGACGAAGCGTGGCAAGTCTCCTCCGCCTGGCGCTGGATGTTCGGCATAGGCGCCATTCCCGGCTTCCTGTTCCTGTTTCTTCTCTTCTTCGTACCTGAAAGCCCCAGATGGCTGATCAAGCAGGGTAGACCGGTAGAAGCGCTGCCGATTCTGCTGCGGATTCATGGCGAAGATTTAGCCAGACAGGAAGTGCTGGATATCAAGGAGTCGTTCAAGCAGGAAAGCGGATCAATCCGCCAGCTGTTTAAGCCGGGGCTGAGAGTCGCTTTGATTGTCGGGGTGGGGCTGGCTATCCTTCAGCAGATCACGGGCATCAATGCGATTATGTATTATGCCCCCGAGATTTTCAAAGCGACAGGAGCCGGCACGAACGCCTCCCTGATCCAGACCATTTTGGTCGGTTTGATCAATTTTCTTGCCACCATTCTTGCCTTGTGGCTCATCGATAAAGTGGGGCGCAAAGCTCTGCTGCTTGTCGGTTCAGCATCCATGACAGTGTGCCTGGTGGTCATAGGCGTCGCCTTCCAAACAGGGCACACAGCCGGGCCGGTAGTATTGATCTTTATATTGCTTTATGTAGCTTCCTTCGCCATCTCTCTCGGTCCGGTGGTATGGGTAATCATGTCCGAAATTTTCCCGAACCGTATCCGCGGAAAAGCTACGGCCATGGCGGCCATGGCGCTGTGGGCAGCCGATTACGTCGTATCTCAATCGTTTCCGCCGCTGCTTAGTTCTGCGGGACCGGCGATTACCTTCTGGATCTTTGGAGCCATGGCCTTATTCACCTTCTTCTTCACCTGGCGCATTGTACCCGAGACGAAGGGCAAATCGCTTGAAGAAATCGAAACCTTATGGGAAGCAAAAAAAGCTTAATCGTATTGTTAAAATGCCGTACTCCATGTACGGCGTTTTTTTTATGTAGGGCAAAGTAACCTCCGATATATTAAGAAGACAGCTGTCCGGTGAACATAGTTATAGACTGGCAGCGGCGTTAAACCAACGGGCAGAAATCTTAAACTAAGGTTTTGTTAAATTACAATGTGGATTTTGACCAAAGGAAAACCGCCCACTGAAAAGGGGCGGTTACTTAACAAACGCTTAAAAGCTACGATTCATTTTGTTTTCAAAGAAATCATTTAATTGCGTCCCCTCAACTACATACTTCATTTGTTTGTAGTCTGAGTTTAAATCATTTCTTGTGATGTATATATCCTTTTTGTCATACTGAATTCGTATTTCAGCGTTAGATTTTAATTCAAACACAATCCCCGCACTAATGTTTGGATTGACGACTTGTACTTCTCTAATCCTGTTTGTTGGCACTGAATTAATCCAAGAACGAATTTGATTAATTTCTTCTTGGCTTAAATTCACATCCTCTTGTTTCCATGTTACACCATCAAGAATCCACTTTGTCATGTTTACCTTTACCACTTCTTCGTTACTTGCTATTTCTTTATTAAGAATTGCAGGTCCTTCAATCGGCTTTTCGCGGTTGTATAAAAATAACAATAACAGTCCAAATGATACAATTCCCAAAAGTATAGCAACAGACAGTTTGTTTTTGTTAACCATTGCTTCCCTCCTTAACTTGGAAATTTTATGTAATTATAATACGTTGAAAAATTGATGCAGTTGCGCTGTTTGAATATTTCGATGCTTTAGAGCCACCATTCCGATGAGTAATGAGCCAGCCTTCCGGAGAAATTGAGCCACCCTTCTGGTGCTGGGAGCCACCCATTATCGAGGCAGATATGGTGCGGGAATCAAGGGCGAGCGTAGCGAGTTCATCTTGACCCTTGAATCCCTCTCCAGCCCAAGATCCTGTCATAGGGTGGTCTTGACTAAGACCACTATGATGGGGAAGCGCCGGAAAAAACCAAGGTCAAACAGGATTTTTTGATCGAATTAGCCTCAAAGGAACGATTGACTGAAGGTTCCATACTAAAAATTTCTGGGGAGTATGATGTTAAAGTCAATGATTATTTCGTTAAAATTTCATACAAAGACGAGCCAGATGTGATTTATGTTTATCATAAGAATAAAAATCAAGCTTTCTTTTTGAGTAATATAATAACACCAGTTTTCTGTTAAACGTTAATTTTACCGGGCTCTGCTTATGTGCTTACATTAATATATATCATTATTACTTTTAATAAAAATACTAAATGTTCAGTTCATGGAATTTATAGCATCCTTTATCCCCACCTCCGAATAACGAAAAAACTACTAGAGCCTATATAGATCAACCAGACTGTTTATAGGTATTTATTAAACACAAAGACCGCGGTTTCCCGCGGTCTATATCTATTATATGCAATTTTTATAAAATGGTCGGGACGACACGATTTGAACATGCGACCCCCTGGTCCCAAACCAGGTGCTCTACCAAGCTGAGCTACGTCCCGATAATCTATTTTATGCCGGTAGAGGGACTTGAACCCCCACGGTTTCCCTCACGATTTTGAGTCGCGCGCGTCTGCCAATTCCGCCATACCGGCTTGCAGAATTCACTACGTGTCCTGAGAGATGCGGCCTTGTGGCCGACTACGATGTTATCCTACCGAAGCTTATGCTCCGACGAACTCCATCGTTCTCATCTAGCTCAATTCACTTGTTTCACTACGTGCCCTGAGAGATGCGGCCTTGTGGCCGACTGCGATGTTATCCTACCGAAGCTTATGCTCCGACGAACTCCATCGTTCTCATCTAGCTCAATTCACTTGTTTCACTACGTGCCCTGAGAGATTCGAACTCCCGACCTTTTGATTCGTAGTCAAACGCTCTATCCAGCTGAGCTAAGGGCACATATTCATAATGGAGCGGAATACGGGATACTCTTCGTTATACTCCGAGACTGCGAAGTATTCCTAACGAAGCTTATGCTCCGACGAACCCAATGGGTTCTCACCCTGTTCTCCATATAAGTAATGGAGCGGAAGACGGGATTCGAACCCGCGACCCTCGCCTTGGCAAGGCGATGCTCTACCCCTGAGCCACTTCCGCAAGATATTTGATTGGTTGCGGGGGCAGGATTTGAACCTGCGGCCTTCGGGTTATGAGCCCGACGAGCTACCGGGCTGCTCCACCCCGCGATAGATAATGGTGAACGCTGACGGGATCGAACCGCCGACCCTTACCCTGTCAAGGTAATGCTCTCCCAGCTGAGCTAAGCGTTCATAATATGACCCGTAGGGGATTCGAACCCCTGTTACCTCCGTGAAAGGGAGGTGTCTTAACCCCTTGACCAACGGGCCTCAATCTATGTATTTCTTTGTAAGAAGTGGCTCCCCGAACAGGACTCGAACCTGTGACAACTCGATTAACAGTCGAGTGCTCTACCAACTGAGCTATCAGGGAACATTATGTTAAACCCTGCTTTAGGCAGGCTCGCTTGGCGACGTTCTACTCTCCCAGGACCCTGCGGTCCAAGTACCATCGACGCTGGAAGGCTTAACGGTCGTGTTCGGTATGGGTACGCGTGGTTCCCTTCCGCCATCATCACCAAACTAAG
>NZ_JBVASZ010000027.1:0-52198 GCF_057814255.1 Paenibacillus sp. F024 | reverse complement strand
AAAATGTATGGACTAAAGACGCTTTTGTAAATCGCATGCGCATGAATGACGAACATCGGAAAGCCGTATGAGGGAAAACTTCACGTACGGTTTGATGAGGAGGGGCTGAAAAAAAAAAAAAAAAAAAAAATTCAGTCCTTTACTCTAGAAAACGGGAATAGCCAGCCAGACAAGGATAATCTTCGAAGATTCTGCTATAATTAGCTCCAGCTGCTCGTCCGAAAAGCTATTACCTGACGAGAACTCCATTCTGGGTTTTGGGAGCGCGAGGAATGAAAAGCCATGTGACGACGAATCACTTATATACATTTGCATGCCATGAAGATGAACAACCGCTGTGCCGAATGGAGCTGAATGCGCTGTTCGGAGCCGAACTACGGGAGGGTTGGTTCGAAAGTCCGATGAACATGGATGTAAGCCGCAGTCCTTTTGTCAAGGCGCGAATCGATATCCTTTATGAAGGCTTTAGTTTGGAAGAAATTGCGGAGCAGGTAGGGGAGCTGGAGCTCAACGGGGCTTCTTTCAAAATCTTGTTCGTCCAGACGGACGATCGTCTGGATTACGGCGGGAGACGCTTGGTGGAGCGGGACATCGGCGCCCGAATCCGTGGAAGGGCCGATGTCCGAAGACCGGAGGTGGTGTTTGGTCTGGCGAATCCGGAAGGGCGCTGGCTGTTCGGCTTGTACGCCAAAAGTGAAGCGGTATGGCTCAAGCACAAGGCCAAGCCGCAGCATTACTCTACTGCGCTCAGCACCCGCGTGGCCAGAGCGATTGCCAATATTGCGGTTCCGCAGCCGGAAGGCCGGAAGGCTGTCGACCCCTGCTGCGGCATCGGCACGGTCCTTGTTGAAGCGCTGTCGATGGGGATCGATATCGTCGGTTTTGATATCAATCCGCTGGCCGTCAGAGGCGCTCGCGTGAATCTTGCCCACTTCGGTATGCCCGATGTCGTGGCGCTGTCCGACATTGGCAGGGTCACAGGAAGCTACGATGCGGCGATGATCGATCTTCCTTATAATCTGTGCTCCCGCATCTCGGAAGAGGATCAGCTTTTGCTGCTTGGACATGCCCGAAGGCTTGCAGATACAGCGGTCATCATCTCGACGGAGACGATCGATCAACAGCTCGGGCAGGCGGGTTTTAGCATCGTTGACCGGTGCGTTTTGAACAAAGGCTCATTCGCAAGACAAGTGATTTTGTGCCGCTAGCGGAGCAGGATGCTTATACCCGCAGAAACGGACACAAATCATGGATATCGCCGCGGGGAATCGTGGAAGGAGCGCGTCATGCTGGGACTGGGTTACATGAAACAGGTATACCAAGCTTGGATCGATTATCCGTGGAGGGACGGCCTGCTGCTGGCGGACAGATACGAAATCATTCATTTTCTCGGTGAAGGAAGCTATGGCTTGACCTACTTGTGTTTGGACACGGTCAGTGATGACAAGGTGGTTGTGAAGCAGGCCAAGCCGAGTAAAGGGAAGCGGAGCACGCGACTGCTTGAGCGGGAGATGGACATGCTTGAACGGCTTCGCCATCCGAACATTCCGGGGTTCCGCGGCTCGTTTTTGCACAACAAGCACCTGTGTATGGTATTAGAGTGGGTGGAAGGTCATACGGTAGAGGACCTCATCTTTGAACAGGAGCGCGGATTTTCCGAAAGGGAAAGCCTGGAGTGGATCGTTCGTTTGATGGGGATTGTCCGGTTTGTCCATGCACAGGGCTACGTTCACCTGGATATCCGGATACCGAATGTGATCATTAGAAGCGGTCAGCCCGTGTTGATCGATTTTGGTTTGGCAAGGCACATTGGGGATGCGGAAGCTGCAGATACGGATCGGAATGAAGCATCCGGACGGTGGAGAACGCCGGAGGCCAAAAGCGACTTTTATGCCGTCGGCCATTTCCTGCTGTTTATGCTCTATTCGTCTTACGAAGAGCGGCCCGACCAGGTGGAGAAGGACTGGCAAGAGGAACTGCGCCTTACGGCGCCTACGAGAAATATTCTACGGCGGCTGCTGCAGGTCGAGCCGCCGTATGAAGATGCGTCATCGCTCATTTCCGACTTGGAGCAGGCGCTTCAAGCGTTATGAACTGGAGCGGCTTTTATTTTTATAGTATTTGTGCCCGTATTGGGAGCGGCCATAACCGGAACGGGGTGAAGAAGAATATTTGCGCGGGCGATGGTATTTGTCCGAGCTGTTGGCATAGCGGTATCCGCCGTGCTTGGGCTTACGGAGCGAATAAATAATTTTCCTCAGCAAATTTTTGAACATAGGTTTCCCTCCCTTGCTTTGTCCGGTATTACGAAGAAAATCATAGAAGGTTTCGCCCGTAAAGGTTTCATGGTAAGGGAATCAGATTCGTCTATGACGGTATGATCATGCAATTGTTGTTCATGATTTGTTCATTAATATCATGTAAATCTTGTTTATATTTGGTTATAAAGAGTAAGGGGAGAATTTTATGATGCCTCTACTCTTTTTTTGTTCGTCTACAATAGATTTGATGGTGGAAAAAGTTCCATTTTATGACTTTCAGTTCATTTTCAGCTTAAATTAATGTTTGTCATTTACAATAGCTTAATAATGATATGCCGCTGTAGAGAAGCGGGCTGATAGGAGTGTGAGAAACGATGCGTCCCTTGGCGCCTAGAGGACAGCTTAAGTCATCACGATCAGCGCAAGCCCGCGCGGTACAAAACAGAGTCATCGCATTGTCTTTGCTCATTGTTCCGTTCCTGCTTGTGTTTGGAATGGAATTTATTCAAAGGGGTACCGTGCAAGATACCTGGGCTTGGCTCATGGCCAGTCCCAAGCTTTTCGCTTTGAATGCTTTGCTTGCGTTTTTTGTATTTTTACTTATTTATTGTTTGATCGGATCGCTGGTCCTTTCTATTGGATTTAGTACTCTGCTGCTGATGCTGGTGTCACTTGTCAGCTTCTTTAAGCAGAAGCTGATCGGGGAACCTTTTTTTCCATGGGATATTTTCCTGAAAAAAGAGAGTATGAACATTCTTCCCTTAGTCACCAGTAAAGAGGCGTTGGTTCGCTTGGCGGTGATCTTTGTGATCACGGCGGGGATTTTTCTGCTGAGGATATGGATGCCGCGCTGGCCGATGAAGCTGTGGGTACGCATGACATTAGGCCTGGTGTGTGTTCTGGCGCTTTATTCCTTTGGCGTGAGGGTGCCTTGGGCGGAGAAAATCATGGCACAGGCGGGGGCTAATGAAATTGTTTGGAACCAGCAGCAAAATTACGGGGAAAACGGGATTTCATTGGCCTTTACCATGAATGTGAAAAATACGATCGTTCCCAAACCTCCAGGCTACAGTGAGCTCTCCATAGCCAGCTTGGCGGAAAGCTTGAATGAACTGGTCGGTACACCGAAGGCGTCCGCTTCGAACGACCAAAAGCCGAACGTGATCTTCATCATGAATGAAGCGTTTTGGGATCCGACGTTGCTTCCGGACGTCCAATTCAATGAAGACCCCATCCCGACGGTCCGCCGTCTGCAGAAGGAATCGACATCGGGTTACCTTTTGTCTCCTCAATTCGGGGGAGGTACAAGCAACGTGGAGTTTGAAGCGCTGACCGGACTATCGATGAGCAACCTTCCTGCAGGATCGGTGCCTTATCAACAGTATATCAGCAAGCCGATTCCAAGTATGGCCAGCTATTTCAAAAACCAGGGCTACCGGAGCGTAGCGATTCATTCTTACGAAGGCTGGTTTTGGAACCGGGAAGAAGTATATAAGCATATGGGCTTCGATGATTTCAAAAGCAAAGAGGATTTTGACAATCCGGAATATCGGGGCGCTTTCATCTCCGACGATGAGGTATCGCGCAGTATTATCAACGAAGTGGAAGCTAACGACAATCCGACGTTTATCTATGCCGTAACGATGGAGAATCACGGGCCCTATGACGACAAACGATACGGACAGACCGAGATCAAAGCGGAGGGAAATCTGACTGAACAGGCGCGGAGTACGCTGGAAACGTATGCGCAGGGAGCGCATTACGCGGACCGGAGCCTGCAGATGCTGATCGATCATTTCGAGAAGTCGGATGAACCGACGGTCATCGTTTTTTACGGGGACCATCTGCCGATGCTTGGTTATGATTATGATGTGTATGCCCAATCCGGCTTTGTGCATACGGGAAAATCCGATCAATGGTCGTTAGAGGAACAGATGCGGATTCACAGCGTGCCGTTTGTCATGTGGTCCAATATGGACCTGCCTAAGGAGCATGTGCCGATTCTGAGCTATTCCTTCTTGAACGCTTATGTGCTTGACCGGCTGGAGCTGGAGAAGCCGGCGGCCTGGGCATACAACTTTGAGCTTTCTAAGAAGGTGCCGGGTCTGCTGCGCGGCATGGTGGTTGATTCCGATCAGGATTTGTACGCCTCGCCTCCGCCTTCCGTAGCCGAAGATGTAGAAAAGTACCGAGAGCTGCAGTATGACGAATTGTTCGGCGGGCAGTATCTTGCCAAATATTTGGATTCCCATTGGTTTACCCGCAGCCATGGCCATGAACAGCTTGGCGATTTTGACCAGGTGAATATCGCTAGTGAAGAGGACGCCGCTCAATGAGCGGCGTTTCTTGTTGGTTAACGCATACGCGTTTGCGGAGGTCGGCAGTCCCTTTTCATTGGAGAAACAAGTATGCTACAATTTCCTGAAGATGACGCATGCTAATGTGGGAACGGATCTTACAGGGAACATTAGAGGCCAGGAGGAAAGCTTATGGATCTGCGAAAGTTTCGATTGGATGAGCCGGCGCATGGCACTTTCAGCGAGGAACGAGACGAGGTTGAACGGGATTATGCCAGGTTGATTCAATCCCCGGCCTTCCGCCGCCTGCAGGGCAAGTCGCAGGTGTTCGGAGCAGGCTCGGGCGATTACTATCGGACGCGGCTCACCCATTCTCTGGAAGTGTCGCAAATCGCCCGTGAAACGGCCCGCCGTATGGGCAAGCAGTACTCTTTTCTCGCGCGAAAAGAGCATCCGGGGCTGATGCTGGACCCGGCGGTGGTGGAATGCGCCTCGCTTGCGCATGATTTGGGGCATCCGCCGTTTGGGCATAAGGGCGAAGAAGTGCTGAACCAGCTGCTCATGGAGGAGCACGGTTTGAAATACGAAGGGAATGCGCAAAATTTCCGCATCCTAATGTTTTTGGAGAAGCGGGCAGGCAGCGACAGCGGACTCGATTTAACCGCCGCCGTACTGCTGGCCATTAATAAATATCCGTATGGTCTTGAAGACCCCGGCCGGCATAAAGGCGTATACTCCATGGAATGGGATGGGGGAATCGCCGAGCTCCGGGAACGGTGGAAGATGCCCGAGGGCTGCTCTACATTAGAGGCTCAATTGATGGACCTTTCCGACGATATCGCTTATTCCACCCATGATATTGAGGACGGCATTCGTGCAGGCAAAATTCAGATGAACCGGACATTCTTTGAGGATGACAGACTTGTGGAGCATCTCATTCAGGAGATCGTCAACGACCAAGGCAATCTGGAGGTTGGTTGGGATCAGGTGGATATCGGAGCGATGGTCAGACGCGTGCTGGATACATACCTGGAGCAGTGGGAGGCTATCTATGCGGAATGCGGCAAGGAGGCTTCCAGGACCCGAAGAGAGATGAAAGCCCGATGGGTCAGCACGTTTGCGGGGCGTGTCGGCATCATAGAGGATCCCAAGAAGGGGTGGAAGCGGGTTACGTTTGTACGGGACGGACAGCAGGATCTGGAGCTGCTGAGAACAATGGAGATACTAAAGAAGCTCGCCTGGGTTACGCTGATTAAAGATTTTCGCGTACAGCGGCTGCAGAAGCGCAGCGAGATCATGATCCGGCGCCTGTGGGACAGCTTTAAGGTGCCGGATCACGGCCGGCTTATTATTCCGCCGGATTGGGTGGCCAGCTACGAGCAGCATAAGGCTCAGTGGTTTTGGCCGCGTTTTGTGGCTGATTATATCTCCGGTATGACGGATGCATATGCCGAGAAAGTGTACGCCGAGCTGTTCGCCAGCAAATCCGGTTCAATTTACGAGATGGACTGATTCGTCGGTCTGCAATGGGACCTCCGCGGCATATAATGGATCGAGCGATCGAATCGCGAGACTGGGGCCAGGGAGGTAGCAGCATGATCATCGTAGCAGGGGGGAGCGTCCCCGTCGACATGGTTGGAATGACTCGGCTTGAGCGGGAGATCGCGGAGCAAAAGATGCGCAGCGAAACACCGTTCCATTATGAATCCATGGAATCGCTGCGGTTTGAGCTCAGACTGAGAGCGGCGACCGTAGATACTTCCATCGCTATGCAGAGGAGCGATGCCGTTTTCAGAACGTTCAAGAGGTCATTTTGTAACGAGGCCTTTTGGACACGTACCGAGAGTGGGGCATTTCAGCAAAATCCGTTTGTGAGGCCTTCCGATGCGATCAGAGATATTTTTATAAACGGTCATTTGTACGGCTTTGAATGCGCAACGGCGGTGATCATCGTTTTATATAAAGCTGTGCTCGAAACGATCGGTTCAGACGCCTTCGATCGGCTGTTTGCCGACATGTATTTGTACTCATGGCACCATGACAGCGACCTTCGGCTGATTACGGTCTATAGGAAACAGGAGATTTATCCGGGGGATATCGTGTACTTCAAGAACCCCGATGTAGATCCGGAGGTGATCCATTGGCAGGGAGAGAATGCCGTTAAGCTGCAGCACGACCTGTACTTTGGTCATGGGATCGGGATTACGAATGCGGATGGGATCATTGCCAGATTGAACCGTTTCCGAAAACCGGGCAGCACAGAGTCAGCCTACCTGCTGGATGAGGCGACGTATCCGAATTTTTTCTATTTGCAGCAGGCAGCGGCCTCCCCTGATCGCGCCGGGGCACTGTCGATGGATTCATCCATAGACAGGTCGGACTGTATTGTAGCGCATATCGGCCGGCGGATAGGGATTTATGCCGTATGACTTTCTCTGCTGCGCAGAGTGGGTATGTTTTTTGATATGAAGGAGCGTATCCGGTCGGATGCGGCCTTTTTTGTTCAATGATACATCTTTTTCCATGCGGGTAGCAGTCAACAAAAGCAAAAAGCTGTAATCGATTATTCTGTGGTTTATACTCCTCGTTTTCGGGTAATGATCGTTTTATGGATATCATACCCCCAAAGGAGAGGCGATGAAGGATTGTGAGCTATACCGGATCAAAGCGCTTAAAGGCACTCGTACTTACAGTATGGTGCTTGCTTCTGGCGGTGGCGATGACGGGCTGCAAAGGCTCCGGCCAAGAGAGCGTACCGCCTGCTGCAGAAGAGCGTGAGCTGCAGCAGCCGGCCAAGGACCCGATTCACGAACGGATCGAGCGGATGACGCAGGATGAGAA
Organism: Paenibacillus sp. F024; assembly: GCF_057814255.1. NCBI lineage: Bacteria > Bacillati > Bacillota > Bacilli > Caryophanales > Paenibacillaceae > Paenibacillus > Paenibacillus sp. F024. The sequence continues at coordinate 44,799 of NZ_JBVASZ010000027.1, read as the reverse complement.
GATCGGACAAATGATGCTTGTCGGACTGGATGGCTATGAGATCGGGGAGAACGCCAAAGCCATGATCGGTACGTACCATGTGGGCGGATTTATATTTTATAAGGACAATATCCAAAACAGCAAGCAGTTAATAGAGCTGATTAATTCGTTGAAAACGGCCAATCAGGACAAGGGTGCGCCGCCGCTCTGGCTCAGTGTGGATGAGGAGGGAGGCCGAGTGACCCGTATGCCGCCGGAGCTTGCGAAAGTACCGGCAGCGGCAAAAATTGGAAAACCGGACAAGCCGGAGCTTGCACTGCACATCGGACAAGCCCTCGGTGAAGGACTTGCCGCGTTCGGACTGAACATGAACTTCGCGCCGGTGCTCGACGTGAACAGCAATCCCAACAACCCCGTGATTGGGGACCGGGCTTATGGCGTGAAGGGCGAACGCGTTGCGGCGATTGGCACTCAGGTGATGAAGGGGCTGCAAAAGAGTCAGGTGGTTCCGGTGGTGAAGCATTTTCCGGGCCACGGGGATACATCAGTCGATTCCCATATCGGCTTGCCGGTAGTGCCTCATGACATAGACCGGCTTAAATCGCTGGAGCTGAAGCCATTTGCCGAGGCGGTTCAAAACGGGGCGGATGCGGTGATGACCGCTCATCTTTTACTGCCCAAGCTGGACAAAGAGGTTCCTGCTACCTTCTCCAAAGCTGTGATCGCCGATTTGCTGCGCAAGGAGCTTGGATTCACAGGAGTTGTCATCACGGATGACCTTACGATGGGCGCGATTGTCGAGCATTACGATATAGGCCAGGCAGCTGTCCGGTCGGTGAGCGCGGGATGTGATGTTCTGCTCGTAGGACACGGCTTTGCCGCGGCCAAAAATGTATTTGAGGCCGTACAGCAGGCGCTTCGTGATGGTATACTGTCGGAAGAACAGATTGACCAAGGTGTCGCCCGTATTCTTCGGTTGAAGGAAAAGTATCGGTTAAGCGATGCCCAGACGCAAGTTCCTGACCTGACACCCGTTAATGACGCAATCAGGAAGGCGGTTACGGCTTTAACTCCATAGCCGGATGGCTTACTCTACAATTTAAGAAAGTTTTAAGCTGAGCCTAAGGGATTTCTAACGTTTTTTTGTTTAATATAAATAAATACAGAGAGAAAAGAAACGAATCCTCATATAGGGGGCTTTAACATGGCGGTGAATAACAAACGAAATACGGGGGCTCGGGCATTGGTGCTTTCAGGAGATCTGGGGGACGGTCATCGTCAAGCGGCCCGTGCATTGGCGGAAGTATGCAATGAAGGAACTCTGCCTTGGATGCAGGCGGAAACCGTCGATTTTTTGCAGCAAATTCATCCTCATCTTCATCCGTTCGTGAGATACGGCTTTCTCAAAGGAGTAGAGATCGCTCCGGCCGTCTACGGTTACATATATAAGAAAACCAGAGCAAGCGAAGGGCTGTCGCTCCCTTTTCAATGCTTTCTGGAGATGGGGCTGCGGCGGCTGGCCGCAATGGTGAAGGAAAAGCAGCCGGATGTCATCATATGCACATTTCCCTTGGCCGCAGCGGCCGTATCGCTTTTGAAATCAAGAACGGGCCTTCGGATACCCTTGGTAACGGTAATCACTGACCATACCGATCACAGCCTGTGGTTAAATCCGCATACAGATCTGTATTTGGTCGGATCAGAGCCTGTATCGGCAGCTTTGCGGAAACGGGGTATCCCGCAGACCGGCATACGCGTGACCGGCATTCCGGTGCGTTCCTGTTTTCATGAAGTGAAGGACCGCGGGGCTTTGAAGCGGAAATTAGGACTGAACCCGGATCTGCCGGTGGTCATGGTGATGGGCGGCGGCTGCGGCCTGATTAGTGAGGAGACCCGGGGACTGATCCGTTCGTCCGTATTGCGGCGGCACGTGCAGCTTGCTCTCATCTGCGGCAGCAATGATGCGGCCCGGTTGCAGCTGGAAAAGGAGCTGGAGCAGAACCCGACGCCGAATATCCGGATTACCGGCTTTATTGATAATATTCATGAATGGATGGCTGCGGCCGATTTGCTGGTCACCAAGCCCGGAGGCTTAACGACATCGGAAGCGACTGCTGCAGGACTGCCGATGCTGTTGTATAAGCCCATTCCGGGCCAAGAAGAGGACAATGCTTCGGTTCTGGAGAGGGCGGGGATCGCCGTGATCGCATCAAAAGAACGGAAGCTTCGGGATCAGCTTCTGGAGCTGGTGGAGAACCGCGCGGCGTTATCGGCCATGAGAGCCAGGGCCGGGCAGTTTCGGAGCAGCCGGCCCGTGGAGCAGGCATGGGATGCGATCATGAAGCTCCATCCCGCAGATCAGCTGAATAGAGAAGCCCGGCAGACGCTTGCCGTCAGGGGGGCGCAGGCCGGGACATAGCAAAAAAACGCCCCTGCTTCAGGGGCGTTAACGATGTGTGAGATTTGTGATTTATTTGCCTGCCGTTCCAGTGGCGAAGCCTTCGGCAGGGCTGAGCGGATAGAAGGTTACGCCCTTGCATTGAGGGCAAGTAGAGCTGTAGCAGTCGGCCAATTCTTCCAGCGTTTCTCCGCAAGTATCGCAGCATTTCAACGGCAGACCTTCGTAAAACTCGGTAGTACGCATCAGCATGCGAATCATTCCCTTCCTTCATGATATCTCTACTATACACTAATACAGATCAAAATGTAAGCGCTTTTTTAATATTTTATATTCCCTTTTCCAGGCAATAGGAGTCTTATAAAGAATCGCTACTTTATGGTACGGCCTTAAGGTATAATAGTTATAGATGCATATATCGGTTTACGCGTTTACCGGAGGATGAGATGCAATTTTCCAAGGTCTTTTTTACAAATATCAGCTTGCTGATTACATTGGCCTTTTTGATTAATTTAGGCTACAAGTATGTATTTAAGGAGCTTGCTTTAATCAAACGGATCCCCTCGCGTCTAAAAACGATGATACTCCTTGTCGTGCTGGTATTTGCCGGCTGGCTGACGATGATGTTTGGACTCCGCATAAATGAAACGGTAATTTACGATCTTCGCTATATGCCTCTGATTGTCGGGATTTTCTTATTTTCTAAGCCATTTCCACTATTTTTGGTTGGGACGGGCATCGGACTTGCCCGCTTTATGTTAGGCATCAATGAAGCGGCGGCGGCAGGCTTTTACAGTATGGTCCTTCTCGGCGTAACCGCGGCGCTGCTTAATGTCTGGTTTAAGAAGACGACGTCTATCTCGCAGTTAAGCCAATTGGCAACGGCCGTTTTGATTATCAACATACAGAACGCCATCAATACTCTGGTGTTGGGCGTAGTCCCTTTTTGGACCGCACTGAAGGTTACTTCCATTACCCTCCCCTTAGGTTTAGTGTTAAGCTGTTTTTTCTTATTCATCCTGCGCGATTTTTATTTGGAATTGAAGCGAACCGAACAGCTGGAAAGCACCAACTTGCTTCTTCGTGAGCAGACCAAAGAGCTTCAGCTGGCCAAGGCGGCATTGGAGGAAAAGGCGCGGCAGGTGGTGATGGCTTCTCAGATTAAATCGGAGTTTTTGGCCAACATGTCCCATGAGCTGAAAACCCCGCTGAACAGCATTATTCTGCTATCTCAGCTGCTTAGAGATCAGCATGAAGGACGCTATACCGAGGAAGAGCTGGGGTATCTCGATATTATCCATACTTCGGGTGAAGAACTGCTCCGGCAAATTAATGATATTCTCGACTTATCCAAGGTGGAAGCGGGAAAAATGGAAATTTACAAAGAGGACGTCAGCGTTCAAGAAATTCCGCAGATCCTTCAGCATCAATTCCAATGGATAGCCGACCAAAAGGGCATTGCATTTGAAATCCATATGGGTGAAAATCTGCCGGATTTGATTCGGACGGACGGCATGAGGGTGCATCAAATTATTAAAAATCTATTATCCAACGCATTCAAATTTACTTCAGAAGGAAAAGTCGTATTGAATATAAGCAGAGCTGTTGAGGATCTGAATGACCGGTCGGGGGAATGGGCGGTTTTTTCCGTATCGGATACGGGGATCGGGATCGCTGAGGAAAAGCATCGCCTCATCTTTGAATCATTCCGTCAGGCGGACGGATCCATCAGCCGCAAATACGGGGGAACCGGCCTTGGACTCTCTATAAGCCTGGAGCTTGCGAAGCTTCTCGGGGGACATCTTACTTTATCCAGCCGCGAAGGGCGCGGAAGCACGTTCACCCTGTACTTGCCCATTGAATAAAAGCCGACATGAAAAAGTGTACGGGTAAAGGATGCCGTTTCGCGGCATCCTTTTGTCATTTGTTTCTGCATGGGATGCTCCTGTGCTTAAGCGGAGAACATAAGCGAAGAACGATCTATATTCAGTAAACTTTACAAAAGTAAGTAAATTGTTATAATATATAGAATATAAAAAGATAATGGGAGTGGATTAGCATGAATCAACTCGAACAAAAACAAGAAGCGCTTGAAGTGATGTTATCCCGTCATTCTGTGCGTCAGTATGAGAAAGGTTTTGTGATACCGGAGGCCGAGCTGAATGAAATTCTTCAGGCAGCGGCCAGCGCGCCGTCCTCTTGGAATTTACAGCATTGGCGTTTTCTTGTCATCCGTGAGCAGGCCAATAAAGACCGGTTGCTTCCGATCGCCTTCGGGCAGCAGCAAGTATCCGACGCTTCGGTTGTCGTCATCGTGCTTGGAGATCTGCAGGCTAACTTGGCTGCACCTGTCGTATACGAGAAGGCCGCTCCGGAAATCCGTGAGATGATGCTGAAGCAAATTGAAGGTGCTTATGCCGGCAATCCGGTAGGGGCGCGGGACGAGGCGATCCGCAACGCTTCGCTGGCTGCCATGCAGCTCATGCTGGCCGCCAAAGCCAAAGGCTACGATAGCGTGCCAATGGGCGGCTATAATCAGGCTGCTTTGATTAAGGAGTTCAACATACCCGAGCGTTATGTGCCTGTGGTCATGCTTCCGATCGGCAAAGCTGCCAGTCCGGGACGTCCTACCGAACGCCTGCCGCTTGAAAATGTAGTCATCCGGGAAGGCTTCTAAGAAGCAAATTCCATCATGAGGCCCCGGCCTTCTGGCAAGCTGCCATGGAGGTCGGGGCCTTATCCTTTCTATTGACCATACCAGCGTTCATACTGTTCCCGAAGGTTAGTACGGGTGACCTTTTTGCGGTGAAGAGTCAAGCTGGGAGCCTGATGGTTCAGCTCCGCAATTTGCTTGTTCGTATCGGCAAGCAGCGCATCAATCTCAGGATCGCCGGGGCTTTTCTCAAGCCGATCCATGGCCGCCTCCATATTAGCGCGAATCTCCTTGCGCAGTACAAGCCAGGGCGGTTGAACGTTGGCCTGCCGCAAGATCGACGACAATATATCTTCGGTGGGAACCTTAAGCGGCTTGCCTATCCCTGGCAAACGTTCAAGACCGCCGTTGCGGACAAATTCCTCATAGGCTTCATCCGCCTTCCGCTGCAATTCCGATTGCGCGGCGGCCATCACATCCCGGTCCTCCAAGGTCTCTTTTGGCAAAGGGATGATCGGCCGCTGCGGATGCTCGTACTCATGGTCGTCCCCGTTTCCGTAAGGAACGTTTGGGGTCTTGGGCGGTCTATTGTACACCGGCGAACACTCCTTCCGCAGATTTCATTTGGTAACAGCGTAACGAAAGGAAAGCAAGGGAGTCAAGAGGAGAAAAAGGGGCTTTCGTTTATGAGGCGCTGGTGCATGGTATTACAATACAGCTCTACGGCTGTGTCATCGATTTCGTAAGCTCCGGATATCCTTGTCCATTGGTGTGAAACGTCAAGGCTTGTTATAATAATAAGGCAGGTATATCCATGCAAGTCATTGTTCCTATAGGAGGTAGTAGCTATGCAATATCATCGTATAACCGATATTAACGACCCTTATTTCCGTCAAATGCATCAATTGATGCAAAACGTGTTTCCACCGGAAGAGGTTCTCGAATATGAGCTTTGGGCAGAACCGCTTCGCGATCCCGGTATCCGCGTATTTGTCGCCATTCTGGATGGCGAGGTCGTGGGCGCTACGGAGTACCGCTATTATGAGGATCTTCAAGTGGCGATGACGGATTTTACCATCATCGGCAGGGAAGGGCTTGGTGTCGGACCGTTCTTGGCAAACCGCCGCATGGCGGATTTGCGTTCTGTCGTTTCCGCTTGCGGAGGAACCCTTTTAGGGATGTTCGCCGAAATTTACAATCCTTATTTGTCCGATCAATTGGAGTTCGGTGGAGTCAAAGCGATGAATCCGTTTGTGCGCCGTGAAGTGCTGGCTCATCTCGGCTACCGGAAGCTCGATTTTGACTACGTACACCCATCCTGGCACAATGACGGAGAAGCGGTTCACGGACTCGACCTCTGCTTTATGGCCATTGCCGATGCAGAGCTGGAGGCTGTTCCGGCATCCTTGGTATCCCGTTTTCTGGAAAAATATTATGCCGTCCTGCCGCAAAAGCCGGAGGCCTGGTATGAAATGGTACAAAAGCTCAAGCAGCGCGAGTCTGTACGGCTGCTGCCGATATAAATTTAAATGTGAAATAGCGGACTCAGGCGAGTCCGCTATTTTGATATGGCAGATTATTTTGCGTCATCCTTTAATGCCAGCTCCAGTTCATCCAGCGCTCTTTCAAGCCCATAGTTCAGCAGCAGCGTTTTGAAGCCCTTGCTCCGGTGCTCTGCTAGCCCATTTAGTCTTTTCTTGAGATCCTTTCGGATATAGACGCGGTTGGGTTCATGGGTTTCGTTGCGCTCCTTTTTCTTCAACGGGCCTTTCAGCAGCTGAAGCAATGCGCCTTGTGTTTTTATGGGCGCTGCCGGAGGTTCTTCGGCCGGAATATCCTCGGTAATATCGACGGATGCCGCGATTCCCGGCTCCGACATTGGAGTACCGGCGTTAACAGGGACCGATTGGTGTGCGGCCCGCTTCTTAAGCTTTGCGGCGGGTTCGTTACTCTCTAACACTGCCGGCAGGATCCCGCCAGCCTTAGGAGCTTCCGTTTCAGAAGAACCTTTTTTGCGTCGCGATCGCTTTGTCCGTAAGGCCTCCTTCCGGTCTGAAGCAGTCGGTTCCTGCAGTATCGTTGCCGTTTCTGTCGTAACCATGCCTTCGAGCTGTTCTTTTTCTTTTGGCGGCATTTCGTATACCTCCTTGATCAACTCAGAATAGGCGGTGCATTTCCTTATATTGTAACACAGGTATTTGTATAGAAATATAGGTATGAGCAATCAATTATTCCCTTATGATACATCCGGCTAGTCAAACCAACCGACGAAGTCGAGGCCATAAACTGAACCGACGGCCATGAGTACCGTCCATATCAGCAGACTGTTCGTCATCCACAACATCACCCAGCGGCGGGAGGAACCAAAAGAGAGCGCCAGCAAGGTGGCGATGTCGGTGCCGACAAGGGCCGGGGCCAATAAGGCGAGTCCGGGAACGCCGTATCTTTCCCAGATTTGTCTGGCGCGGAGATACTTTTTGGAGCTGCCGGCCAAATCTGAGGAAACGGTCTCAACAGAGTCTTCCGCAGCTGCGGCGCTTTCACCTGAAGCTTCCATGGCCTGTTGCCGCTTCAATGCTTTACGGGCTTTAACGCGTGCTCTCCATGCTGTAAATTCACGAAAAAACAAGGCCAGCAGCAAAAGCGGAATCCAGTTGCCGACAAACGCGACAATAGATACTCCGAATGGGTTTAATCCCCAAGCGACCCCGAGTGGTACAACAACAAACACATCCAGCCATGGTGCAGCCGCCATCAAAAACATGACGACGTAATGCCATGCCGCTCCCCCATCGTTTTGCATCATATCCATTTTTTCTTCATTCCTTTCTGTCGTGTTTTATCTGTGCCATTTGCAGCTCCCGCCAATAAAGCAGGTAAGGAACCATACCGATTAACGTCAATAATGCAATGGGAACGATCGGATTCGATTTACTTAAGGTGATCGCAGCCCTTTTTCAATTGTTGTCATCGATGATCCCTATCTTTCCCTTCCATTCCATCTGCATTTTCCAAATAAAACACTTCTTCTACGGTCATTCCAAAGGCGGCGGCAATTTTCAGCGCAAGAACAATCGATGGGGCGTAGTCGCCCTTTTCAATCATGCCGATCGTTTGCCGGGTAGCCCCAACCCTGCGGCCAAGATCCTCCTGAGACCAGTCGAATCGTGCCCGCAGCTCCTTGACTCGGGTTCGAAGCATAGGGTTATTCCTTTCCAGTAACTGTATTTATTGTTAAGTAAATATAACATATTGTAAGTTTTACTTAACATTTAGTCAATAATATTCAACAATTGTTACTTATGGGCGGTTTCCCTTTGCATGAATTTTCGGTATAGTGTCTAGTAGGAAGAAACGGGAGAGCGAGGAGAGCGGGAATGGATCGGCAGCCGCTGGTATCCGTGATTATACCGACCTATAACCGGCCGGATTTTTTGTGCGAATTGATCGAGTCACTGTGGAGACAGACATACCGGCGGCTGCAGCTTATCATTGTTAATGACTGCGGAGAAGCCGTTGATTTTGTAACAGACCTATACCCGGAGCTGGATATTACGGTTATCAGCCTGGAAAGCAACCAAAAGCATGTGCATGCGCGAAACCAAGGGCTTGCATTCGTACGGGGTGAGTATATTATGCTTTGCGACGACGACGATTTGCTGCTTCCGGGCCATGTGGAACGAATGCTCGTAGAGTTGAAAGATAGCGATATGGTTTATTCCGATGTTGAAATTTTCGATTACGTGCTGGAAGAAACGGGTGCACGCAGGGCGACGAACCGTTTTGTATTCGCCTATGCTTATGTTCCGGAAGAGATGCGCCGGTTTTCAACGTTTTTTTCATCCGGCTGCATGTATCGGAAAGCGCTGCAGGATCGTTTGGGGTTATTCGATACGGAGATGTATCATTATTGGGATTGGGATTTTTACCTGCGGACGGCGGCGCATTATCGGGTCAAAAGGGTACCGGTGGCCAGTGCGCTGTATGCATTTGCACAAAGCGGCAGCCGCAATATGTCCGGAGATTTGGAAGATATGCGTCCCTTTTTGGACAAGCTGTCGGCCAAGCACGGATTGGGGGAGCTGCCGGCCAAAAACTTTTTTCTGCTGCTGGAGGAGCCGGAGGTCAAGGCGCGTGAAGCAGCTACGGAATTGCTGTGGGATGGAGAGCCGATCGTCTCGAGATGGGCGGGCAGGCTAAAGGAGGGCTGAGAATTCATGCTGGGGATGAGTGAAAACAGGCGGCGATCTATGCCTTCAGCTGCAATGACGCAAGCGCGGGAGCTGCTGCGGAAGTACTACGGGTATCCCGATTTTCGCGAGGGACAGAAAAAAGTGATCGCCAGCGTCCTGGATGGGAGCGATACGCTGGGCATTATGCCGACCGGCGGAGGGAAATCGATCTGCTATCAGATTCCGGCGATGCTCATGAGCGGAACGACCATCGTCATATCGCCGTTGATCTCTCTGATGAAGGACCAGGTCGATGGGCTGGACAGCATCGGTGTGCCGGCGGCTTACATCAACAGCTCGCTTTCGTATGCCCAGGTCGAGCAGCGCATACGCAAAGCGGAGCGCGGGGAATACAAGCTGCTCTATGTGGCGCCGGAGCGTCTGGAGTCGGAACGGTTTCTCGAGCTGCTGTCCGGCCTGGTTGTGCCGATGGTGGCGGTCGATGAAGCGCACTGCGTATCGCAATGGGGACACGATTTCAGACCGAGCTATATGCGTATTGCCCAGCTTGTAGCGCATCTGCCCGAGAAACCGCTGCTTGCTGCTTTCACGGCGACGGCGACCGACCAGGTCCGCGAGGATATCGTCAAGCACTTGAAGCTAAAGGAGCCTCAAGTGTTCGTTACCGGATTTGCGCGGGAAAACTTATCGTTCTCTGTTGTAAAGGGAGAGAACAAGCGGGATGTACTGATGAGATATATCCGGGAGCACGCCGAGGAAGCGGGCATTGTTTACGCAGCTACGCGCAAGGAGGTTGACCAGCTGTGTGAATTTTTGAGCCGTCAGGGAATGGCGGCCGGCAGATATCATGCCGGTATGACGGATAAGGAACGGGCGGAAGCCCAGGAGCAGTTCCTGTATGACGAGGTACGCGTGATGGTGGCGAGCAATGCGTTCGGAATGGGGATCGACAAATCGAATGTGCGCTATGTCGTGCACTTCAACATGCCGAAAAACATGGAGGCTTACTATCAGGAGGCCGGCCGGGCGGGCCGTGACGGCGAACCAAGCGACTGCATGCTGTTGTTTAGTCCGCAGGACATTCATATTCAGAAGTTTCTGATCGAGCAATCCGTCGGTGATCCCGAGCGGCAGTCCCAGGAATACCGCAGGCTGCAGCAAATGGCCGATTACTGCCATACCCCGCAGTGTTTGCAGCGGTATATCGTCCGGTATTTCGGCGGCGATACGGAGAAGGACTGCGGGCAGTGCAGCAACTGTGTCAGCACGGATCTGGAGCTGACCGACATTACGCTGGAGGCGCAGCAAATTTTCTCCTGCGTGCGGCGCATGCGTGAACGGTTCGGTATGACGCTGGTCGCGTCGGTATTGAAGGGCTCGAGGAATAAGAAGGTGCTGGAGCTCGGGTTTGATAGTCTAAGCACATATGGTTTGATGAAAAGCAGAACGGAGAAGGAGATCATTGATCTGATCCAGCTGCTGACTGCCGAGGGCTACCTGCAGCTGACTGAAGGAAAATACCCGGTGCTGAAGCTGGCGGCAAAGGCGTCCGGCGTGCTTGCGGGAACGGATCAGGTCGTGCAGCGCGTCAGGAAGACCGCGGCGCCGACGGTCAAGGATGTGGAGACGGAGCTGTTCGATGAGCTGAGGCGGCTGCGCACAGAGATTGCAAAGCGAGAGGGTATTCCGCCTTATATCGTGTTCCCGGACAGCACGCTTCGCGAGATGTGCGGGGTAAAGCCGACCAACCCGGCGGCGATGCTGAAGATCAAGGGTGTCGGGGAAGCGAAGTTTTTCAAGTATGGCGCTTATTTTATCGAATTTTTCAAGCAGCGGCAGGGGCAGCAGCACTGAAAAATGTTGAATAGGTATTGTCCGGATGAGAGTTGACGGAATCAAGGAGGAGCAGCGTGGCGAAATCGAAGTTTTATGTGGTTTGGGAGGGGCGTCAACCCGGCATTTACAGGAGCTGGGCCGAATGCCAGGCACAGACGGACGGTTACCCGCAGGCGAAGTTTAAGTCCTACGAAAGCGAAGCGGAAGCCAAGGGAGCGTTCGCGGCCGGATGGAAAAAAGCGTTCGGCGCCGCATCCCGTACTCAAGCGGGCGGGTCAGCCAAGAGCGGAGGCGGACTAGAGCCGTCCGGCGTTCTGCCGACAGAGGTGGAGCTGGACAGCCTGTCTGTGGATGTCGGCTGCAGCGGCAATCCCGGTATTGTCGAATACAAGGGTGTCTATACGCGGACTGGCGAAGTGGTGTTTCAGCATCCGCCGATTTCCAAGGGGACGAATAACATGGGAGAGTTCCTTGCGATTGTTCACGGGCTTGCCTATTTGAAGAAGCAAGGAAGCGCCATGACCATCTATAGCGATTCGATGACCGCGATCAGCTGGGTACGGAAGAAAACCGCTGCCTCCACATTGGTGCGCGACGCCTCCACAAAGGAAATTTGGACGTTGGTCGATCGTGCGGAAGCATGGCTTAGACAGAATACCTACCCGAACAAAATTGTGAAGTGGAATACGAAGGCGTGGGGCGAGATCAAAGCCGATTACGGGCGAAAATAATCCAAAGACATGAAAGCGCCAAGAGCGCCTGTTCCTTCATTAAGAGGAATGGGCGCTCTTGTCTTCGTCCTACTTGTCCTGCCGGTCAATGTGTAAGCGCGGTTTGGTGTTGTGAGAGGTATCCTTGTACATTTCCTGTTCCTGGGTTTCGAGCGGCAAGCTTACCAGCTGCCACTCGGTTTGGCCCATCATCGGGTCGTACGGAAATTCGTCCCCGCGTTTTAGCGTCTCCTCGCGTCCCCATTCATTTTCATAAATGCCGTCGGTTTCGACTTCCTCGCTCGATACGGGGTCCATCCTCTTGTCTTCTGCCATGATGGCCAAAGCCCTCCCTTTTGTTAGTTTCGCTTATTAGTATGCCCGTAGTACTCCGATACCATGAAACTCTGTCATTGAATGAAAGCCAAATTGCAAAATGGCCGGTATATTGATCTCCGTCAGGGTAATAATAAGTAGCTTTCCCGTAGATTGATTAAAGGAGGCTCTACATCGTATGGTTCGTCGGCGTTATGCAAATATGGATGGAATTCTGCACAAAAAAAAGCTGATTCATATGCGCGAATGGCGCAAGGAACGTAAGGCCAAAATCAAGGATTTATCGTATAACGTTCCGCAGTGCGAGGACAAACAGCTGGAGTTTTTAAAAAATAACCGGACGGAGACGTCCATGACATGGATTGGGCACTCTACCTTTGTACTGCAGATCGGCGGGATGAATCTGATCACCGATCCGGTCTGGGCTCAGAGGATCGGCATTGAAAGGCGGCTTACATCTCCCGGGCTTCAGATGAACGAGCTGCCTTTCATCGACGCGGTGCTGCTTTCCCATAGTCATTATGATCATATGCATCTTCCTACACTGCGGGCTCTTTATAGAGCAAACGCCAGGCTGCGATTTTTCGTTCCTGAGGGACTTGGCAGAAAGCTGCGGTCAATCGGCTTTGATCGCATAACTGAGCTCAAATGGTGGGGGCAGGAAAATTTGGACGGGTTGGAGCTGCATTTTGTGCCGGCACAGCATGGGACCCGCCGCACCTTATTCGACACGAATAGCTCGCATTGGGGCGGCTGGGTGATCCGCCCCGCCGGACATGGAGGAGAGCGGAATGCGATGTATTTTGCAGGTGATACCGCATATTTTGAAGGATTTAAGCTGATCGGCGATCGTTATCCCATTCAATGGGCGCTCATGCCTATTGGCGCTTACGAGCCGGAGTGGCATATGTCAAAACAGCATGTCAATCCGGAGCAGGCCATACAGGCCTTCATCGATTGCAAAGCCGAGATGTTCGTTCCGATGCATTACGGAGCCTTCCGGATATCGGATGATACGCCGCGTGAGGCGCTGGACAGGCTGCTGGCAGAATGGGGAAGAAGGGAGCTTGCGCCGGAACGCCTCAAAGTTTTGTGTCACGGAGAGACGTTCCGGGTATGATCTTCGCACAGTTATGAACGGCTACGGCGCGCCATTTGCTGCCAAACGGAGCCTTCCGCCGTCTGGCCGCCCTCGATTCGCTCCAGCGCCATGCGTACCTGCATTCGAACTTCAAATTCCGGATCATCCTGGGCCTGACGCAGCGCTTGAAGGGCTTGATCATCGCCGACCTCGTACAGGAAGCGGGCGGCACGCCAGCGGACCAGCTTGTTGGGATCCTGCAGTGCGCCAATCATGGCCTCTTGCGCTGCGGGGTCTCCCAAATCAGACAAGGTATCGCCAGCCGTACGGCGTACGGATGATGACACATCCCGTAAAGCGCGATACAAGTAAGGGAGTACTTCAGAATCTTTCAGATCCCCCAGGTAAACCGTAGCCAAGCGGCGGACATTGGCTTGATCGTCCTCAAGCGCCTTCAGCAGCAGCGGAAGTGTGGATGCGGAAGGCTTGATCTGCTGCAAAGCGGCGTAACGCAGTTTCCAATCAGACGCATTGAGCTGCTGCTCCGTTTCTTCATAGCTTAGGATTTTACGACCGGTTTTAGCCAGCTCCCGCGCTTCTCCCTGGGCCGGCCCTTCCTGAGCCTGACCGATCAGCTGTTCCAGCTGCTCGTCACTGTATGCGGCATCCAGCTCTTGAACGACATCGTTCAATACTTCTTGAAGCTCGCCGTAACGGGTATCCCAATCGTCGAGCGAGCGTTCCTTAATCAGGTTGGGCGAGGCCGCTGCGGCACGAATGGCAGCATCGCTGAAACGCTGCGGCAGGGCGTCGCGGAGCTCCTCCAAACCGTTGGATACTCTTACCTGCAGCGGGATGCCACGAAAGTGCTGGAGCCGTACCTGGATTTCGCCGAAAGCGGCGCCTTCAGCATCTTCTGCCGGGATACCGCTCCCAGGCTGACCTGTTCCGGCTGGTGCGCCAGCGGAGGATGCATCGGAACCTGCATCACCCAAGATCGCCCGTGCCTCTGCCAAGATGCTTGGCCAATCGCCTTTGGGTGTTCGGTCCAAAGCGATGAAATCTGCCGCACGATATAAGGATTTCACTCCCTCGATCGCAAGCAGCCGCTGCAGCTTGGGTTCCGGAGCTTCTGCCGCTTTATCCCGCGTAAATGTCTGACGCACCCCGTCGGGGAGCTTTTCCGTCACATTGATTTTCATGGTATTCGGGCTTGGCGTAGGTTCAATAGATATAATGTTCATGAATGGTCCTCCTATTTCTTTTAGCTTTGACTAGCAAAAAGGACCGCGAGCCCTTAGGGACAAACCGGTCCTTGTGTTTTATTCGATTTTAATCGCTTTACTTAGTCAAGATCAAGCAAATTGCGGTGAAGGTAATGATCGTCAAGCGTCTTCGTCAAATCGAAAACGGTGTGTGCCAGATCAATGTTCTCGAACGCGTGCTCACAGGAGTCTTTATAAGCCATTTCTTCATCATAATGAGACATATAACGGCTGATCAGCTCTGGCGAATCTCCTCGCTCCTGCTCTCTGCGCAGGACGGTATCGCGGTCGGCATAGATACAGATACGAACGGCGCGGTCACCATAAAGCTTCTTTAACATTTCCGTACCGATACGGTTCAGGATAAGGTAAATGGCCCCATGCTTTTGCAGCATTTGCGCGACATCGGTATCCTTGATGCCGTATCGGTTGCCGTCAATTTCCACGACCTCAATGAATTCATGGTTTGCCTCGGCTGCCGCAAATTGCTCCCGCGACACAAAATAATAATCCTGTCCATCAACTTCGGAAGAACGTGGAGGGCGTGTCGTGTACGAGAGAACCTGTTTTATACCCAGCGTGCTGCCGGACATTTGGGCTACGGTTCTTCTTCCGGCTCCGTTGGGGCCGGTAAAAATAAAAATAAGTTCTTTATCTTTCAACTCGTACATGGAAACCCTCCTTCAAGTGAACTATAGTTTGTTAACTTATTTCTTATCCCATATTTTACATGTTATGAGAACCGAGGTAAAGCTTGAAGCGGTAAACCATCGATTTTTCCTGGTTTAGCGACCGCGCCGTCTGCCGCTGTTTTGAGGTTTCTGCTTTTGTGCCTGCCCGCGCGCGCTGCGTCCGGCCTTCTGAGATGCTTGCTTGCCCCTTGCGGACGTAAGTCCGCGTCCTTGAGCCGGGCGTTCACCCGCAGCCGAATTGCGTCCGCGTCCTTGAGCCGGGCGTTCACCCGCAGCCGAATTACGTCCGCGTCCTTGAGCCGAACGTTCACCCGCGTCCGAATTGCGTCCGCGTCCTTGAGCGGAACGTTCACCCGCGTCCGAATTGCGTCCGCGTCCTTGAGCGGAACGTTCACCCGCAGCCGAATTGCGTCCGCGTCCTTGAGCGGAACGTTCACCCGCGTCCGAATTGCGTCCGCGTCCTTGAGCCGGGCGTTCACCCGCGTCCGAATTACGTCCGCGTCCTTGAGCCGGGCGTTCACCCGCAGCCGAATTGCGTCCGCGTCCTTGAGCCGAGCGTTCACCCGCGTCCGAATTGCGTCCGCGTCCTTGAGCGGAACGTTCGCCCGCAGCCGAATTACGTCCGCGTCCTTGAGCGGAACGTTCGGCCGCCGATCGGCTGCGGCCTTCCGGTGCCGGTTCTTGGCTTTGCACTCTACCCGACTGCTTCGGCAATGTATTTTTAATGCCTTTCTCGATCAGTTCGAGATACCCGGCATCTCGTGGTGCGGCGAACGTAATCGCTTTGCCTCTTTGGCCGGCCCGGCCTGTTCGGCCGATTCGATGGATATAGCTCTCCGCATCGTGAGGAATGTCGTAATTGAATACATGCGTGACGCCTTCGACGTCCAACCCTCTGGCAGCTACATCGGTAGCAACCAAATATTGAATTTTGGCTTCGCGAAACCGTTTCATGACCTGCTCGCGCTTGGCTTGAGTAAGGTCGCCATGCAGCTCGTCGGAGGCATAACCGCGTGCGTTAAGCTCTTGATTCAGCTTGCTTGCCCGCAGCTTTGTCCGGCAAAAAATCATTGCCAAATAAGGATTTTCTTCATCGATCATTTTGCATAACGAATCAAGCTTGCCACGATCCGTGGTTCGGATAACCCATTGTTCGATGTCATCTAACGTAATTCGCTTGGCCTTGATTTCAATTTCCACAGGCTTACGCATATACTCTTTGGCCAATTCCCGGATACGCTGCGGCATCGTTGCCGAGAAAAGCAGCGTCTGCCGGCGGGACGGGGTAGCCGCTATGATCTCCTCGACCTCCGGTAAAAATCCCATATGCAGCATTTGATCGGCTTCATCCAAAACAAGGATGGAAAGCTTGTGGAGTTGAACCGTACCCCGACGCAGATGATCCAATAGTCGTCCGGGTGTTGCTACAACGATATGTATGCTTCCTTCGAGCTTTCGGATCTGCCGTTCCACATCCTGCCCGCCGTATGCCGAAAGCACACGAATGCCTTTAAGCGGTGCCCAACGTTTGACTTCTTCGGAAATTTGTATCGCAAGCTCCCGGGTAGGAGTGACGATCAAAGCCTGAACATGCGGCCGTCCGGGATCAATCGTTTCGAGAATCGGCAGTACAAAAGCAAGTGTTTTCCCCGTACCCGTCTGTGCTTGGGCAATGATATCACTGCCGGACAGCGCTGAAGGTATTGCTTCCCTTTGTATGGGAGTAGGCTCCGAAAACCCTTGTTTTTGAAGCGACTCGGCCAGGTCTTGGCTGACGCCAAGCAGAGCGAAATCATTTTTCTTCATTATAATATCTCCTCAGTGGTTAAATTATTCTACTTATTAATAATGCATTCTACAGGAAGAGCTTGCAAAAAGAAACCAAAGCCTCAAAAGAAGCCGAATCTTGTCTAAAACGGTCTGCACTTTGGCACTTTGGGCATATGGGCTTAGACCTAAGAAAACCCGGCATGAAATAGCCGGGCATCAAGGTAATGGAAAGAACTTAATATTCCCGTCCGTTGGATTCCGATTGCGTGGGAATGGTTGGAGCCGTTCCGAAGGTCGCTTCCATCATTTCCGTAAAATGCTCCTTATAGGGTTCAAGAGGACGGCCAAGCCAGCTTTGTTGTGCTAAACGGGTAAACTCATTTACGATATTCCGGTTCGCCGTAATGTAAACATCCGTAACTGTCGGCTGCAGAGATCTGATTTTTTCAGCAATTTTTTGTTTGAACAGATGGGTTAAATGCTCGTGGTGCATTTCCGTTTCGGCACCGTTGGCTCCGCTGATGAGCTGGGTTGGGTCGGCGTAATCGCTTTGAGGCGTATACGTATTGTAAAGCCCTCTGACCAGTCCGTAATTATTAGTTTCCGAGCCGTGGACTTCGCCGCCGCGCGTTCCGGTAGCCGTATTATCAATGGTAATGGCCGTATAGGCGGCGTTGTCGCCCATCATCACGATGGCGCTGCTGACGCCGTACATCGCTGCCACCTGATCAGAAAGAAATTGGTTCATTTCCAGCTTGGTTATTTTATGGGAAACGGGGGCATACTGCTGTTGTGTTTGGTATGCCCGCGACGTATCCTGCCGTGGCGCATCCCTTTTACTTCCGTAGTTATTGGCGCTGTTGTAATCATACCACGAAAAACAGCCCGTCAGCGCCGTGACGATGCCAAGTGCCAGTAAGCCTGTGAATAATCGACATGCGCGCATCAAGCTTCCCTCCTTATTGATTCATCGACGAATTCGGTCTCCGCCTGCCACACGATTGATGGTGTCCCTTTCTTTCTCTTAGGATTGATTTTAATGCGGGATTTATGCGCCCTTGAACAAAGCCAAAAAAATGCATAAAGACACCGCAAAATGGAAATAACCTAATAGGGAACCCAAGGTGAAAACTCTTGAAAATCCTGAGTTCCGAACAATTTGTGAACTTCCTGAGATTCATTGACAAAAAACAGGTCCGAATTTATAGTTAATATGGTGATTAGGTTCATTGACAAGAAATGACCTTTTTTTTGATCGAAAAATATTTGCTTTATAAGGTGGGATTGATAAGATGATTCGATGGCAAAATCTGTGGCGTTTCATCCCTCTTTTCGGGTTGATGGCACTGTTAACGGGGTGTGGAGACAATACAATTTCCACCTTGAAGCCAAGAGGTCCAGTAGCCGAAGACCAGCTGTTCTTGATGAAACTCAGCTTCGGAATTATGCTGCTGGTCGTTGTGGTCGTTTTTGTTCTTTATTTGTATGTCTTGGTCCGCTTTAGAAAGAAAAAAGGCGACAAAGACATTATTCCGAAGCAAGTCGAAGGCAGCCATACGCTGGAGATCATATGGACGGTTATTCCGATCATCTTGCTTCTGATTTTGGCAGTTCCGACAGTGCAGTACACATTCAAAGTGCTGGAAGATCACAGAGAGAATCAAGACGCGCTTCACGTAAAAGTTACGGCGCATGCGTTCTGGTGGCAGTTTGAATACCCGAGCTTGGGTATCTCCACAGCGCAGGATCTTGTTATTCCTACGAATAAAAAGATTGCTTTTGAATTAACCGCTTCCGATGTTAAGCACTCCTTCTGGGTACCGTCGCTCGGCGGTAAAATGGATACGAACCCGGGCTTGACGAACGTTTACTATTTGGAAGCGTCTGATGTAGATGTATTTAAAGGAAAGTGTGCGGAGCTTTGCGGCGCGTCTCACGCCTTGATGGACTTTAAAGTGGTATCCATGGAACAAGCGAATTTCGATCAATGGGTATCCAAGATGAAAACGCCTGCTGCTGTTCCTGCAGATGCACAGCGTGGCGAAGAGCTCTTTAAAAACAACTGCTTGGCCTGTCACGCCGTTAATGCACAAGGACTCGGCGCCGGCCCGAACTTGAACGGTTTTGCTTCCCGTGAGCTTGTTGCCGGAATTCTGCCTCATACGGACGAGAGCTTGAAAAAATGGATCTCGGATCCTCATGCTGTGAAACCGGGCAACAAAATGCCGGCCTTCAGCGAGAATGCACCGAATCCGATGGCTCCTTTGAAGGATCAGGAGATCGACGAAATCATCAAATATTTGAATTCGCTGAAGTAACGAGCATCAGGGAAAAAGGAGGTTAAAACGGTGGCGCACGCACACTCGGCAAAACGGTACACTGGGCTAATGGATTGGCTTACCACGGTGGACCATAAAAAGATCGGTATTTTATATATGATCGCAGGCGGTATCTTCTTCCTGCTTGGCGGTATTGAAGCGATCCTCATTCGGATTCAGCTGGCGTATCCCGACCAGCAAATATTTATCGGCGACACGTTTAACGAATTGACTACAATGCATGGTACAACGATGATTTTCTTCGCGGCCATGCCGCTTATCTTCGCTTTTATGAACGCCATCGTGCCGCTTCAAATCGGGGCGCGCGACGTAGCTTTCCCGTTTGTTAATGCATTGGGCTTTTGGTTGTTTTTCTTCGGGGGCGTACTCCTGAATACATCCTGGTTCTTGGGTGGCGCGCCGGCTGCCGGATGGACAGCCTATCCGCCGCTTTCGGGTATTGTAGATCCCACGGGAGCATTTAAAGGGGTCGACTTCTATGTACTGGGGATTCAGATTTCCGGTATCGGTACGCTGATCGGGGGGATCAACTTCCTTGTAACGATCATCAACATGCGTGCGCCGGGAATGACATACATGAGAATGCCGATGTTCACTTGGGCAGCTTTTATTACTTCCTTACTTATTTTGTTTGCTTTCCCTGCCATTACAGTAGGTCTTGTGGAATTGATGTTTGACCGGCTGTTCGGAGGCGCATTCTTCGATGTGAGCAAGGGCGGTAATCCGGTCCTTTGGGAGCATATTTTCTGGATTTTTGGTCATCCTGAAGTATATATCTTGATTTTGCCGGCCTTCGGTATTATCTCTGATATTGTAGCGACCTTTTCTAAGAAGCGTTTGTTCGGTTACAGCTCCATGGTATTCGCAACAGCGTTGATCGGATTCTTGGGCTTCATGGTTTGGGCCCACCATATGTTTGCCGTAGGCATTGGTCCTGTCGGAAACGCAATCTTCGGGGTCGCGACGATGGCGATCGCCATCCCGACGGGCGTTAAGATCTTCAACTGGCTCTTCACCTTATGGGGCGGACAAATCCGTTTTACGACAGCTAACATTTTCGCAACGTCCTTTATCCCTACGTTCGTTATGGGTGGGGTTACGGGGGTTATGCTTGCTGTACCGGCGGCTGACCTTCAATATCACGATACGTACTTTGTCGTAGCGCACTTCCACTATGTTATCGTCGGTGGTTTGGTTCTTGCCTTGTTTGCAGCTTCCTATTACTGGTGGCCTAAGATGTTCGGCCGCATGCTCAATGAAACGATGGGTAAAATTCATTTCTGGACCTTCTTTATCGGGTTCCATATGACGTTCTTCCCTCAGCATTTCCTTGGTCTTATGGGGATGCCTCGGCGCGTATTTACGTACCAGCCGGGCGTAGGTCTTGAACAAGGTAACTTTATCAGTACCATCGGGGCATTCCTGATGGGTATCGGAACGATTGTATTCTTGATTAACATTATTGTAACAGCCAGAAAACCGGCTGATGCGCTTGCCGATCCTTGGGACGGCCGTACCCTGGAGTGGACGATTCCTTCTCCTCCGCCGGAATATAACTTTAAGCAAACTCCGCTTGTTCGCGGTTATGATGCATTCTGGAAAGAAAAAATGGCAGGCAACAAAGAAATGACGCCGGCCGAGCCGATCGGCTCGATTCACATGCCGAATCCGTCCATTCTGCCGTTCATTATGTCCGTAGGGTTGTTTATCGCCGGTTACGGATTTATGTACCACCATTATCCGGTAGCTATTATCGGTATGGGGATCACGCTCATTGCAATGTTCTTCCGCTCTGTAATTGATGATCACGGATTCCATATCGAACCAGAAGAGTTAAATGATAAGGGGGTTAAGGCATGAGTGCAGCACATCATGAAGTAGGCGGTGCCCTGCCACCTCACGCAGAAACAGCAACTTTGGAAGGTAAAAATAAAGTTTTAGGCTTTTGGCTGTTCCTTGGCGGCGAATGCGTACTATTCGGTACGCTCTTCGCCTCCTTTATCGCACTCCGCAATCAGGTGCCGGACGGTCCGACCGCACAACAGCTGTTCCAGTTGGATCTCATTGCGCTTTCGACGTTTATTTTGCTTACGAGCTCCTTGACAAGCGTATTTGCCACCATGGCGCTGCATCGCGGACATTTCCAAAAGCTGCAGGCCTGGATGGCTGTAACGGTTTTACTTGGACTTGCATTTTTGGGTATTGAAGTATACGAGTTTATACATTACGTACATGAAGGACATACGTTCTCCAAGAGCGCCTTCGCTACCTCGTTTTATACCTTGGTAGGTTTTCACGGAGCACACGTACTGTTCGGCGTATTGTGGATCTCACTGTTGATCATTATGGGCTTCAAAAAAGGTCTTACCACGGTTACTGCGCCTAAATATTATGTTGCCGGCTTATACTGGCACTTTATCGACGTCGTTTGGGTATTCATCTTTACGGTAGTGTATCTGATGGGGAAGGTGGGTCCATAACATGAGCAACCAACACCAGACATCTACAGGTGAACGTCACCGTTTAGAAGGTCCTAAGAATCATTACCTGTCTTACATTATTTCTATCCTGCTTACGATGCTCGCTTTTGCCGTCGTCCTTTATGGCGGCTTGGATCGTACATTTATCTTTGTTTTCATTATCGGCATTGGGATTGTTCAGGTTATATTCCAATTGGCTTATTGGATGCATATGAAAGATCGCGGACATATGGTTCCGATCTTAGGGCTTGCGTTCGGTGCTTTTGTTGCAGTAACCGCAGTGGTAGCTGCAGTATATTGGATGTGGTGGTAAAGGTTTGGAGAGGCGGCTTTCTTGGAAAGCCCCTCTCTTTTGTATAACTATGCGAAAGTTTTCACGAATTCGACATAACTTCCGGTCTAACCGGGGGGAAGAAAGGAGTCGTTATCCGATATGGATCCTACCGTCTCCCATGCAGGCCATGGGAATGTCCCTACGTTCATTCAGTTGTGGAGTCCCGGTTTTTTGCTTTTTATCATTGTGCTTGGCGTTTTATATACATTAGCCGTAGGACGGTGGCGCAAAGATTTTGCCGACAGTGAGCCTGTATCGCTTAAACAGAAGCTGTGGTTCTGGGGCGGATTGGCCCTTTGGTATGCTGCTGACGGCAGCCCGATTTCCTATTATGGGCACCACTACTTGTTCAGCGTGCACATGTTCCAGCAGTCGATTTTGTATTTGATTATGCCGCCGATGTTTCTTCTGGGTACACCGGGCTGGCTCCTTAGAGCGGGCTTCAAGGGCAAGACTGCCAAACGTTTGATGAGTTGGATGAGCGCCCCGTTATTTTCTTTGTTCTTCTTCAATTTCATCTTCTCGATGTACCATATTCCGATGGTGATGGACTGGCTGATGGTTCACCCTAATATTCTTACGTTGTATAAAGCCATTTTCCTGTTCGCCGCTTTCCAAGCGTGGTTTCCGATTTTCTGCCCGCTGCCGGAATACAATACGATGTCTGACCTCAAGAAGATGGCTTACATTTTCCTTAACGGGATCCTACTGACTCCGGCCTGCGCGTTGATTATCTTCGCGAAAGACCCGTTATATCAAATGTATGCCTCCGTCTCGATACACTTTTGGGTTCTGCCGATGATCGATGATCAGCAGCTCGGCGGAGTAATTATGAAAATCGTACAAGAAATCGTCTACGGTATAGCTCTTGCCTATGTATTCTTCCGGTGGTATCGAAGAGAACGGAAAGCGGAAGAAGAGGAAGACTTGACGAATAACGTCTATTTGTCACCTGATAATGTGAACCGGGCTTAACGGTTTCGTTTGAAATCATTCGATTTCTATTGAATTGTGAATGGGTGGGATGTAATGTGAAAGTGGCAATATTGCCAACAATCAGTACAAGTTTCATTGTCATCAGCGCCATACTTGTTGCGATCGGGTGGTATCACATAATCAAAGGAAACCGGCAAAAGCATGAAAAGATGATGCTGTGGGGTGCCGGTTTTGCGCTGGCCTTCTTTCTGGTCTATGCGAGCCGTACCGTTTTCGTCGGCAATACGGCTTTTGGCGGCCCGGAGGATTTGAAGCTGGCTTATCATCTGTATTTATTTTTCCATATCACTTTGGCTACATCGGCCGGTGTATTTGGAATCGTGACCTTGGTTCTGGCGTTTAAAAAAAATTTTGCCAAGCACAGAAAAATCGGCCGTTGGACAGCCGTCATGTGGCTGTTAACGGCGCCTACCGGCGTAGCTGTCTATGTGCTGTTATACATTATGTATCCCGGTGGAGAGACGAAGCCGATGATCGATGCGATTTTCGGTTTGTAAAATCACCGAAAGAAAAAGCTTCAGCTGCCCTTCTTCTGAGCAGCCGAAGCTTTTTTCATGAAAGTGATGATACCGTTATAGTGCACTGCCGCCGAAGATAAAGCGTTTTTCCCAATGCTTTCCGGCGATGGAATCGATACGTACGCCGCCGGAAGCTTTGGAGTACGTGTGCAGGATTTTACCGTCTCCCAGATAAATGCCTACATGGGTAACGCGTTGATTCGATTTATTACTCGGGTAGGAAGACGAGCTGGTACCGCGGTATTCCATGAAGAACATCAGATCTCCCGGTTTCAGGTTCTGCCAGTTGGTCGTTGTTCCGCCTTTAGCTTTTACATAAGAGGCTTGTCCGCGCGAATCGCTCGGCAAGGTAATGCCCGCTCCTTCCTTAAAGGCTTGTCTGACAAAATCGGAGCAATCGAATGTGCTTGTATTCGAGCGGCTGGAACCAAATTCATAAGGGGTACCCATGTATTTTTTGCCGGCAGCAATCACCTTGTTCACGGTCGAACTGGTGCTGCTTGAACTATTGGAAGTGCCGGTATTGCCTGAACTGCCGGAAGTACCGGCACCGCTTGGCTGGGTGGAGGTTCCGCCGGAGCTTGAGCTTAAGGTGCGGATGTATTTACTGTTGGTGGAAACATAACCGACTTTTCCGCTGTCGTCTTGAACCTTGTACCACCAATTGTTCACTTTGCTGAGGATATCGACGGTTTCGCCTTTCTTCAAAAATCCATAGCTTTTAGAATTGACATCCGGCTGGCTCCGGAAATTGACGCTGCTGACGATAACGGCATCGGCTGCCGCATGGGCAGGTTTTGCCGGTAATGCTCCTAAACCCAAAGTAACCGTAGTGGCGAGAAGAATGGCAGTACATTGCTTTTTCAAAATCATAATCCCTCCTGCAGATTCTGGTTGTATATGTCAAGACACAGACGCAAATCGCTGCTTGGTTTTCAGCTGCATCATGTGTTCGGGACACCATTTGACAACATGTTCCCGTCAATTCACAATAGAATGAGGAAATTCAAATGGGAGAACGGTGATCAAAATGGATACTTGGGTATGGGGACCATTCATCATACAAAAAAGCATGCTGTTCGTCCTAGCTGCAGTGGCGGCGGGGTTCGGAATAGGCTGGCTCCGTTTAAAGGGAACGTCTATGTGGGCGGCATTCAGCTCGATCGGCTTGAACGCCATAGTCATTGGGGTCATTAGCTGGAAGCTAAGTGTGTTGCTTTTTGAACCGCGCAGTGTACTGACGAATCCCGTGTCGCTGCTCTATTATAACGGCGGCGATCGAGGGATCTGGCTAGCTGTGCTGCTTTCCGGCTTGTATGTATGGTACACCGTTCGAAAACAACGTTTGGACAGAGTACTATATATAGATTCGCTGCTTGTCTCCATTATTGGGGGGTATGCGGTTTACGGGGCCGTCATTTTTGCAGCAGGGGAGACTAACCGTTTGTTATGGGGGGTTACTGCGCTCATGGCGGGAGGATTGGCGGCGGTATGGATGTTGAAGAAGCCGTCGAGTCATCTGCGTCCGGTAGTGCAGAGGTTGGCGATATTTGTCATAGGCTATGCATTCATCTGGACGGCCGCAGTGAACATATGGGGTAAGCACGAGTCGGGGACAGCTCAGGCAGAAGACGCTTCCATCGGATTGAAGCTTGGACAGCAAGCTCCCGATTTTGAATTAAAGATGCTCGATGGCCAATCCGTCAAGCTCTCCGACTATCGGGGCAAAACGGTTCTGCTTAATTTCTGGGCCACATGGTGTCCTCCTTGCCGGGAAGAAATGCCGCATATGCAGCAGTTTTATACGGAGTACGAAAAGGATGGCGTGGTTATTCTTGGAGTGAATGCCACCTCGACGGAGATCAGTGTGCCCGTTGTGGATTCTTGGCTGAAGGAGTGGGGGATTACATTTCCCATCGTGCTCGATGAGAAGGGTGAGGTCATCAAGACCTATCGCGTAAACTCTTATCCCTCTACTTTTGTGATTGATGGGGACGGAGTGATTCGTCATAAGCATCCCGGACCGATGAATATGCAAATGCTGAAGGAAGCGAAGCAGAAGGCCGATAACGGAAAGTGATAAAAGATATGAATAAGGGTACTTAGAGTTTTTCATTTGCGCATGAGGTTTTGATCGTGTAACATGAGAGTATTATAAGATCCTATTGCGTTATTTATTATATTTATTTTTTATAAAAGGAAGGTAACAGCATGGCACAGACGAGTATTATCTTGCGTGTGGAATTGAATCATGATCAAGTCACGTTTGGTGACGTAGCTGCGGCTATCAGTAAAGCCGGAGGAGATATCACTTCGATTGACGTGATCCGTCCGGGCAAGGATTCTTCGGTGCGAGACATTACGGTGGATGTGGCGGAATCGGCGGAAAGTCAAGTGGTAGAGGCGTTGAAGCAGCATGACGGCATCAAGCTGATTAACGTGTCTGACCGGACATTCCTGGTACACTTAGGCGGAAAGATAACGACGCAGCCTACCCTGCCGATCAAAAATCGTGATGATTTGTCCCGGGTATACACACCTGGTGTAGCACGCGTATGTACGGCAATCCATGAAAATCCGAAGAAGGCATACTCATTGACGATCAAGCGCAATACCGTGGCTGTGGTGAGCGACGGGACAGCAGTACTCGGACTTGGCGACATCGGACCGCATGCGGCTGCTCCGGTTATGGAAGGAAAAGCGATGCTGTTCAAGCAGTTGGCGGGCGTCGATGCATTCCCGATTTGTCTGGACACGAAAGATACCGAAGAAATTATTCGTACGATTAAAGCGATCAGCCCGATCTTCGGGGGAATTAATCTGGAGGACATCAGCTCTCCTCGCTGCTTTGAAATCGAAACAAGACTGGCGGAAGAGCTGGATATTCCGATATTCCATGATGATCAGCATGGTACGGCTGTCGTCGTCATTGCAGGACTGTTGAATGCATTAAAGGTGGTAGGCAAGCGGATCGATCAAGTACGGGTCGTTGTAAACGGTATCGGTGCAGCAGGTGTCTCTATCTGCAAAATGCTGCTTGCCGCCGGCGTCACCCGGCTTGTGCCTGTAGATCGGGAAGGTGCGATCGTTCGAGGTGGAACGTATCAATACCCGATGTGGCAGTGGCTTGCAGAGCAGCCTCAGGTCGAGGCGGAGCAGGGCACTTTAAAGGACGTGCTTCGTGATGCGGATGTGTTCATCGGCGTGTCCAGAGGCGGTATCATGACGGCTGAGGATGTACAAACGATGGCGCCAGACCGGATTGTCTTCGCTATGGCTAACCCGAATCCGGAGATCGATCCGGAAGAAGCGCTGCCGCATGTGCGCGTCTTCGCTACTGGCCGAAGCGATTATCCGAACCAAATTAACAACGTGCTGGTATTCCCCGGAATTTTCCGCGGAGCCTTGGATTGCCGTGCCCGCCGCATTAATGAGCCGATGAAGCTTGCAGCATCGCGCGCCATCGCCTCGGTAGTAACGGAAGCCGAACTGAATGAGCATTACATTATCCCGAGTATCTTCAATGAGAATGTCGTTGCGAAAGTTCGTCATGCCATCATTGAAGCGGCCATCCTGACGGGTGAAGCGCGCCGGATTCCGCGGGATTTCAGATAAGAAGAACGAAAGCATAAGATCTGCAGCGCTTTAGAAATAAGCCGCTCCCTTCGTGATCAAGGGGAGCGGCTTTTTCAGCAGTCGGAGTGGTGGCATTAAGGTAAAAAGCCGACTTGGCTGACGTAAATTTGGTATTTTGCAAATGTTTGATGAAGCTGCTCCAATACTTGAAGATAGGAGGAACGGTCATACCACGCTTCAAGCCCGCACGCTTCATAGATCTGTCGGATGCCCAGCCGTTCCGTTCGTTTCCCCTGGCTGCCGTCGCCCATAAAAAAGTCGTCAAGGACGAGCCGTTGGATGCCGGTTTCCGCAAGCAGCCCGACCAAACGGTCACTGGAAGGCAGCAGGGGAGAGATGGCGGCTTGAGCAGGGATGCCGGCTTCGACGAGCCGGCGCAGCGCCTGCAGCCGGGCAGAGATGGGAGGAGCAGCGGGCGAGAATGCCCTGCGGATGTCTTCAAGATCGGTTTCAATCGTTAGGCTCACACGAACACGCTGTCCAAGTCTCGCCAGCAGATCGATATCGCGCGTGACCAACGGACTGCGTGTCTGGACAAGCAGGAAGTCCGGCGATGCATCTGAGTCGGCATCGGCCATCATTTCCAGCAGAGACCGGGTTAATCCCGTTCGGAATTCGACCGGCTGATAAGGGTCCGTACTGGAGGACATGAAGATCGTGACAGGGCCCTTGCGTTTGGCTCTTACCAGCTCTTTGGGGAGCAGCTCGGACGCCGTCGACTTTACGTCTACATAGCGGCCCCAAGGCTCCATGCGGAATTTGGCTAAGGGCATTTCCCTTACGTAGCAGTAAGAGCAGGCGAAGCTGCAGCCCACATACGGGTTAAGCGTATGGCTGTAGCCGGTCAAATAGCCGCCCGCAGGATTCAGCAGCCTCTTCGAAGCCCTTAGGGACACTTTAGGAAGCATGGACGGAACAACTCCATTCATAGCAGTCTTGCTTGAGGAGAACGAAGAAGCCCGGCTCCTTGTCACAACCAAGGAAACCGGGCAATCAGCCGTGCTGGCGGTATTATTCGGCCGAACCCGCGGGCATAACTTCCGGCGATGTCAGCTTATCGTAAAACTCCGTGAAATTGTCTTTATCTTCACTTGAGCGAAGCGCCATAGCCGCGCGCGGATGCTCATTCAGTACGCCTGCGATCATGTAAGGAATGACATAGCCCCACTCCCACTTCTCACGCATGGCGATCATGTGCTTCTCAATGATGCTGAGCACCGGACGAACATCGTATTTCGGATTTTTCAGATGGCTTACGATCAGCTCTGTCGGGCAGTTCCCCGCAGCGCGGCCCATGCCGTAGACTGAAGCATCCAAAAATTCAACGCCCTTGGCAGCGCCCATGATCGTGTTGGAGAACGCGAGCTGCATGTTGTTATGCATGTGAAGGCCCAGCTTTTTTTCAGGCAGAAGACGCTGGAACTTGGTTACGAGGTAATCGATATCCTTGTAATCCATGCTTCCGTAGGAGTCGACGACGTACACGACATCTACCGGGCTTTTGGCGATTACTTCGAACGCTTCGTTCAGATCGTTCTCCATCACATGGGTGAGCGCCATGATGTTGAGGCTTGTTTCATAGCCGTAGCCGTTGAACTTTGTCACCAGATCGAGCGCTTTGTCCACATCTTTGATATAGGTAGCAACGCGGATCAAATCAAGCTGGCTTTGCTCCCGGGGAAGAATATCGTTCTCGTCCACACGGCCGATATCGACAAGAGCGGACAGTTTCGTATCGGTTTTCTGCGAAATGACTTCCTTCAAGAAATCCTCGTTCAGGAAACGCCATGGTCCCGCTTCTGCGCCCTTCAAGAGCTTGGCGGAGTTTTTATACCCGATTTCCATATATTCGACGCCGGCTTCGCTCAGGCCATAGTACATGTCCTTTACGAATTGGACGCTGAAGTCCCAATTGTTCACTAATCCGCCGTCGCGGACCGTACAGTCGACAATGCTGTGTTTTTCCCTGCTCATGTTCATTTGCTCCTCTCCCGAATGGGGCCGTTATTTGCTTTGTGGCTTTGTGGCTTTTAAGCTTTTAAGTGGTAAAGTGTCTGTAATAATTAATAATAATACATACGGAAAGTCCTTTTGTCAATGATAACAAAATACGAAAAGGTTGACAATTTTATGAGCGGCGGTAAGTTAGGGAAAAAGAAGGATTTTCAAGCGTGATATGGAAAAATGGCATAGGAAAAAAAGTCGAAATAAGGCGGATGGAGGAGAAGGCAGATGCTGCAATATAATATTGCGTTTATTCGTAAGGGAGACCGGATATTGATGTTAAACCGGAGCAAACCGCCTCTGCTTGGGCAGTGGAATGGAGTCGGAGGCAAGCTGGAACCGGGAGAGACGCCTGCTGCCAGCGTCGTTCGGGAAATCAGGGAGGAGACGGGACTGCAGCTGACCGAGGATGCGCTTCGCTTCTCCGGGATCGTAACATGGGAAGTGGATGGAAAAGCGGCTGGAGGCATGTATGTGTTTATCGGTGAAGCGTCCACGGAAGCGTTAGCTGAAGCTCCCATTGAAACGGAAGACGGCATTTTGGCCTGGAAGGCGATCGAATGGGTCGTTCATCCGGACAATCACGGTGTGGCGGGACATGTCAAACATTTTTTGCCGCCCATGCTGGACAACAGAGCTTGTGCGGAGTATCGGTGCGTTTTTAATGACGGCAAGCTGCTGAGCTGTGAGGTCCGGCCGTTAGAAGAGGCATTGCTGTAAGAAGGCAGCGGGGGATTTCTTAAGGACGTAAGGAAGAAGCGGACGTGAACCAGCCGGAGCGATGGTCAGTCTTGGGCTCGATGGTTGAACTACAGGAATAAGCTGCACGCCTTGGGGCATGCTATCCGGTATCATTCCATTTACATGAGACCGGAAAGGAACGTGTTTATGAGCAGCGCTCCGTTATGCTTTCAATTCGATTCTCCCAAAGAGGCCATTCTTGCCCGGGATACGCTGGAGGAGATCGGTTACCGGATCAGCGGGCATTCACACTCGGACAAGCCTGTACTTCATGTGGTTGTGGATCGCCACGATTTGACGTCGGCGCTTGAAATCGCACAGGCGCATGGGGGCAGATTGGTTCAGGTAGGGGATTCCCTCGATGAGACCGAAGGCTTCGCGATGGCCTACGATATGGAAGGGCTGATCCCGATCCCCGCACATTTCGTGAACGAAGATATGTTCGACAGTGAGCCGGACGTATCCGCTTCGGCGTACGTCAATCGTTCCGGAGGAGCATACAATGATGAAAGAGAGCTGTTCGATCCGTCCGGAGACGATGTGAACGGGTTTGATGCCGGTATTCATATGTGACCGGCTTCTTCGGAACCACCGCCATCATCGGCAGGAACCGAAGCTCTTGTGCCATAACCCAGCGGATCCCTGCCCGGCAGGAGAGCCGCTGTTTTCGTTGTTGGACAAGAGCTATAACTTTTGACGCGACTAATAAAGTTGCCTCAGGCCTATTTTTATAAGCGGGGAAAACACTGTTTCTCTAGACCCACACGGGTGTCGTTTGTTATGATGATTGAGGTTTAAAGAAAGGTTATCTAGAGATACGGGATTTATCGAGGATGATGGAGGGAAGCCGCTTGTGGAAACCTATGAAAATTTAAAAGAGGGCGAGAAGGGCGCATGGGTCAGCATCGTCGCTTATATCCTGCTAGCCGCTTTTAAAATCAGCATGGGCTTTGTGACCGGTTCCGAAGCGCTTACGGCAGACGGAATAAACAATGCAACGGATATTATCGTTTCAATCGCTGTGCTGATCGGCCTGCGAATTTCAAGAAAACCACCGGATCGGGATCACCCGTACGGACATATGCGGGCGGAAACGATCGCCTCGATGGTCGCTTCCTTCATTATGGCGGTGGCTGGCCTGCAGGTCGTAATTCAAGCGGGCAAAAGCTTCATGGCAGGCGAGCGGACGGCACCTGATATGCTTGCGGCATGGATTGCCCTGGGCTGTGCGGTCATTATGTGGGGAGTTTATGTGTATAACAGCAGGCTTGCCAAGCGAATCGGGAATCAGGCGCTGATGGCCGCGGCCTATGATAACCGTTCGGATGCATTGGTGAGCATTGGGGCGGCCGTTGGGATTATCGGCTCCAGGATGGGCTTTCCGATTCTCGATGCGGCGGCAGCGTTTGTTGTAGGCATCATTATATGTAAAACGGCGTGGGATGTTTTCTCCGATGCTACGCATGCTCTGACCGACGGCTTTGATGCTCAGAGACTGCGGGTATTCCGCAATACGGTCAAAGAGACTCCTGGGGTAAAGAGAATCAAGGATATCCGCGCCAGGGTTCACGGCAGCAATGTCCTGCTGGATGTCGTCGTAGAGGTCAGCTCCGAGCTTTCTGTAGGTCAAAGCCATGAAATTAGCGATGAGATCGAAAAGAGAATGTTGGACGAGCATCGGATCGGCAACGTTCACGTGCATATTGAACCTTTTTCCGAGCAAAAGCCATAAGGCCGCCCAGGCGGGCAGCCTTATGGCTTTTGCTATGCGGATAGGTATCATGCTCACACGCTATTACGAGGAGCCTCCGTCGCTTCCGCCTGAACAGGAAGAGGCCGAGCTGCAGCTGCCGGCGTGGATATGTTCTCAGCCTAGGAACGATGTTTAAAGCATATTTTGAGCTGCAAGATTCATAGACATAAAGAGGTAAAAGGTGTACAGCTTGATGAATCCCTCACTGAGGAAAGGAGCTAACTTCCCATGGAACAAGCGGATCAGGATATTGTGCAATACTATGTTGTTAACGGACAGCTTGCCATGTCTCCCGGAAAAATGGCGGCTCAGGTAGCCCATGCGGCTACGACCATGACGCTGCACTATTTGTTAAATGACCACAGGTATCATGAGCTGTTTCAAGCGTGGCTGCACAGGGGGCAAAAGAAAGTCGTGCTCCAGGGCCAAGAGGAGCAGCTTCAGCAATTAGTAAAAGAAGGATTCCTGTCGATCCGGGATGCAGGGCTTACGGAAGCTCCGGCAGGCTCGCTAACCGTTGTCGTTTTACCGCCAATGAATAAAGAGGATGCCGGAGAGAGGATAGCCGGACTTGCGCTGTTATAGATTGTGCTTCACGTATTGGGCCGCACTCATGCCTGCCGTATATCCGGTGGTAAATGCCGCAGTAATGTTATATCCCCCGGTATATCCATGCACATCAAGGATTTCTCCGCAAAAAAACAACCCGTTCTTTCGTTTGGAGTGCATGGTTTTGGGATCGATTTCTTTCAGATGGACGCCTCCGCCGGTAACAAAAGCCTCTTCAATCGAGAGGGTGCCGGAAATTTGAATCGGAAAAGCTTTAAGCAGCGAGGCCATGGCAGACCAAGGCTGCTTGGGAATATTATCGTAGGTCGTTTCTTCTTTTAATCCCGATTTTTTCAGAATAATGGGGATCATCCGTTCCGGCAAAAATCCTTTTAGAATATTTTTGATCGCTTTCTTAGGCTCATTTCGGGCCAATTGAAGAGATCCCGCATAAACTTCTTCCACTGTCTTCTCAGGAAATAAATCGATCGTTATTTTCACCGTACTCACATCGAACTGTTTTTTCGTCTTCACAATAAACTGGCTGCAGCGAAGTGCGGTAGGGCCGGATATGCCAAAATGGGTAAACAGAAGGTCCCCCTCGTGCTCGACGATTTTTTTTCCTTTGGGATTCCAGACGGATACCGTGACGTCCCTTAACGAAAGGCCCTGCAGCTCTTTGCTCTGAATGAACGCTTCTTTGGAAACGAGCGGAACCTCTGTCGGATACAGCTCGGTGATGGTGTGTCCGGCTTCCTCGGCCCAGGCATAGCCGTCACCGGTTGAGCCTGTATGCGGCACCGATTTGCCTCCCGTGGCTAACACAACCGCCCGGCTTTTCACCTGTTCACCGCCGGACAGCTCTGCTCCCAGGACTTGGCCATCCTGATACAGCACCCTCCGCACGGGGGTGTTCACGCGAATGGCAACGCCCTGCTGCCTTACCCGGCCCACGAGCGCATCGACCACAGTTTTCGCTTTGTCACTCACCGGAAACATGCGTCCGCGGTCCTCCTCCTTGAGCCGAATCCCCATTCCCTCGAAGAAGTCGATAATGTCGCGGTTGCTGAAGGCAGCAAGAGCGCTGTGCAAAAAACGCCCGTTGCCGGGAATATGCTTGATCAGCTCGTCCAGTTCTTTGGCGTTGGTCACGTTGCAGCGTCCGCCGCCGGAGATGCCGAGCTTGCGCCCAAGCTTATCACCTTTATCGATCAGCAGCGTCCGTGCTCCTTGACCGCTGGCCGCGATGGCCGCCATCAAGCCGGAGGGTCCCCCGCCAATAATCATTACATCATAAGACATATGCAGCCGCTCCTTGCCATTATTTTCTGTAGCTTATCTTACCCCTTTTTGCTTTAAACGTCATCTTTTATAAGCCTCAACGAAAAAAAGAGGCCTGTAGGCCTCTTGAATAAGTCCATTATGCGGTTTGGGTTTGAGATTGTTGCAGCTTCCGGACGGTAATCCGGGCGATACGCAGATCGTCGGTCTCTTCGATCATAAATTCATATTGATCGCCGTAAAGCACCGTCTGACCCTTTTTAGGGGGGATTTCCACTTGGGAATAAATCCAGCCGCCAACCGTATCATAATTTTCCGACCCGATGTCCAAACCGAATACTTCGTTTAACTCCGTGATCAGCAGACGTCCGTCGATGGAATGCGTGGCTTCGTCCTTCTTCTCAATGCTCGGGCGTTCATCCGGATCGAATTCATCCTGGATTTCACCCACAATTTCCTCGAGAATATCCTCCAGCGTAACCATCCCCGAGGTTCCGCCGTATTCATCGATGAGCAGCGCGATCTGTACCTTTTTCTTCTGCATTAGCTTCAGTAAATGGCTGATCGGCATCGATTCGGGCACTTTGGTGATCGGACGGGCAAGCAGCCGAATGTCGGACAAGCCTTTGCTGGCCTTCATCAAATCCTTAATATGCACAAACCCGATGATATTGTCCTTGTCCGGATCGCACACCGGGTAACGGGTACGCATTTCCTCCAGCGCAATGGCCATATTTTCCTCGAACGTAAGGTTGGCGTACAAGCAGCCCATCTCTGTCCGCGGAATCATGATTTCGCGCGCATTCGTTTCCGTAAACTCAAATATATTATCAAAAAGCGTTAATTCCGTGTTGTCAATGAATCCGCTTTTGTGGCTTTCTTTCACCAGTATGCGTATTTCCTCATCGGTATGAGCGGATTCGTGCTCGGTCGCCGGTTCGATTCCCGCGCGCTTGAGCATCCAGTTGGATATTCCGTTCAGCAGCCATATGAAAGGAAACATCAGCTTGTAAAAAAAGATAATGGGCGCGGCAGACCATAGGGTAACGTTCTCCGATTGGCGGATAGCGTACGTTTTGGGGAACTGCTCGCCGAGTGTAATGTGCAGGATGGTAATGAGAGAAAAAGCGATTAAAAAGGAAAGCGTATGAATGACAACATCATTAAATTGAAACCAATCCTTCAGCACCGGACCGATAAATGCTGCGATGGCCGGCTCTCCCAGCCAGCCAAGTCCAAGGGAAGTCAGTGTGATCCCAAGCTGGCAGGCCGATAAATAAGCGTTCAGGTTTCCCGTAATCTTCTGTGCAAAACGGGCTCGGATATTGCCTCCTTGGGCGAGCGTTTCGAGACGGCTGCTCCTCACCTTGACCATGGCAAATTCGGCAGAAACAAAGAAGCCGTTCAACAGCACCAACACAATAATCAAAACCGCGTTAAATAATAAGGGTAACGGGTCACTACTCAATCAATCCCTATCCCCTGCATGAGGGAAGATAGGTACACCTCCTCCAAATGTTCAAAATTTGTCAAAAATATTAACAATTTATAATATGTATTATAAACGATGCGAAAGTATGCCCTCAAACAGCGGTCGTGGCAATCAGGGGTAATCTCACCGTGTACGAACTCTATTTGTATGCATTAATGGCTGATTTCACTCTGTATGCTTCGAATTTGCCGTTTTTTGTGCAAATCAGAGTGGGATTCGTTGGAAAATTCATGAAGCCTTGTATGTTATAAAATAAGATTACCCGATTTTTGAAGGGGAAAATGGAAGGCTGCGGGCCCAGATGAGAATACGGAACTTGCCTTTTATATATTTTATGGTATAATAATTAGATGCTCAAAGAGCAGCATTTCACCCCCGCATAACCCCTAACTTGAGATTTTCCTCGAGAAGAACGTTTTTTCCGCAAATCGTGATCGTCAGGAGCCCATGATTCAACATTGTTGTAATACTGATTCACACTGGCGCGGTCTTCGGAGCCGCAAGGATGGAAGAGAGGCAGGGCTTTCATTGTTTTAGTCACACAGCATTACCAGGTTTCATGAAAGGATTTAGAATATCGTTTGGGGTAAGGCGGCAGTAAAGTTTAGAAAAGGGACTCCGTTCGGGCTGATCACCGAAGGAGTTTTTTTTCATGAATTTTGTTCGCGTGAGGCCATAGGGTTCCTGCAATTTCCGGATTCATTGTCCCAAAGGGCTGATTGAATTTTATTCGGCTAAAGCATACTAAAGCTTAAGGAAGGGAGATGATTCATATGGCTAAGTCAAACAGCGGTGCCAACGCATCCAAGGAACAGAGCATACAAGCCGCCCGGAATAAGCGGAACGATAGCGCCGATCCCGCAGGCGGCGGCATCATGGACAAAAAGCTGAGCGGGCCGAACCGTCCGTCCGTCTAATTGCGGACTTAAGGGAGGAGGGCTTATATGAACGACAAGACTAAAGGTACGAAAGACGCCACGTATGATCAGGCGAGGACTGATATTTCTTATAACCGCAGGAATGATTCGGAGCTGGATCCGTTTGAAATTAATTTTCGGCCGGAGTTTGAACAAAACCGGGGGCCTAGAAAGCCGTTCGTGAATGAGCATGGGGTGCTTATCGGAGACCATGAATATCAGTCGGAGCATTCGCCGCTGGAGCAGTGGAGCCAAAACACCGATCCGGCCATCCTGTCGGGGGACGGATGGGTCCATCCCTATAAGGATATAGGCTTTCATACGGCGGAAAATAAAGAGATATTCGAAAAGGGCATTGTTCCCCAGGGCGTTCCTTTCATGCATCCCGATAAGGATGTCGCTTATCCGGCGTTCCAGAGCGGGGAAGCGGAAGAGGACAAATAGGCACAACAGCGGAGTTTTCGCGCGGTCTATTTAGAGCGCTTTGCTTTCCCACCATGCCGATGTATAATGGTGATATGAAGTTGAATAACCATTTATGGTGTGGGAAAAGGAGTTGAAGCGTAACATGTCCATGTCGTTTGAAAATTATATGAAAGATATGGTTCAGCCGATGAGAGACGAACTGACCCGGATCGGTGTGGAGGAGCTCCGCACGCCGGAGGAAGTATCGGCGGCGCTTGATGATATGAAAGGGACGGCTTTGATCGTCGTCAATTCCGTATGCGGCTGTGCGGCAGGCCAATGCCGTCCGGGCGTAGCCAAAGCGCTTCAGAATGAAGTGAAGCCGGATCGCCTGTTCACGGTATTTGCCGGCCAAGATAAGGAAGCAACGGCTAAGGCTCGTGAATATTTTGCTCCGTATCCTCCGTCTTCTCCGTCCATTGCTTTGATGAAGGACGGCGAGCTGGTGCATTTTATTCAACGTCACCAGATCGAAGACCGCTCGGCTGAGATGATCGCCAACGATTTGATCGGTGCCTTTGAAGAATACTGCAAGTAAGAAATAGCGCGTTTGACCTCAACTCCCACCAGATGATATGACATCTGGTGGGAGTTTTTACGTAATGCGGGGCGAAATGGTATACTGATAAGAAAAACAAGTGGGAGAGTGTTGACACATGAGCCTGCAGCAGGACATTATCGCTAAACTCGGAGTGAAGCCGGAGATCGATGCCGATGCGGAAATTCGCAAAAGAGTGGACTTTTTGAAGGAGTATGTGCTCAAGGCCGGGGTTGAAGGACTGCTGATCGCCATCAGCGGAGGGATCGACAGCGCGGTGGCGGCCGGCTTATGCAAGCAGGCGACCGATGAGCTTACTGCGGAGAAAGGCCGGGAATACAAGACGGTGGGCGTATTCCAGCCTTATGGGCAGCAGGAGGATATAGCCGACAGCTATGCTGTAGCCGAAGCGTTTCAATTGACGTATCGGATGGAAACGAATATTGAAGAGGCGGTCAACGAAATCGCGCTCGAGGCCGAATACGGTCTGAAATCCATCGGGGTTCACCGCCATTTGAGCCGCGCGGGCAAAGGGAATGTAAAGGCCAGAACGCGTATGGTCGTTCAATATGCGATCGCATTTGAGCTGAATCTGCTCGTTGTCGGAACGGATCATGCCTCGGAAGCCATCACAGGGTTCTTTACAAAGTACGGCGACGGCGCAGTCGATATTACCCCTCTAAGCACCTTGAACAAGCGTCAGGTACGTCAGTTGGCCGGGAAATTGGGCGTTCCGCAAAGCGTATTGGACAAGGCTCCGACAGCAGGGCTGTGGGAAGGACAGACCGACGAGAAGGAGCTTGGGATCACCTATGACGACAACAGCAACTACCTGGAGGGCAAGGCCATTGCGCCGGAAGCGCAGGCCAAGCTGGAGAAGCAGTATGCAAAGACCGAGCACAAGCGGGCCCCCATCCCTGGGATTTAAAGGCCGTTGAACCTAAAACCACCTTGCAGCCGCAAAGCATGGATAAGACTCCTGCTTTCGGTAACAAGGTGGTTTTTGCCATGCGCCCGGTTAGAAGCCCATCCGCTTCAGTACGGTTTCCGTTCGGGCGATAATATCTTCGATCTGTTCCTTGGTGGTGCACAGGGGCAGCCAATAATAGATCGTATCCCCGAGGGGGCGCAGGAACAGGCCTTCCTTCAGTCCTTCCAGATAGACGCGGAAGCCGATCCGTTCGGCAAAATCAAAGCGGATTCCGGCGTCGCGGTCTTTATACAGCTCGAAGGCGCCAACCATGCCGAGGCTGCGCACGTTGGCCACCCCGGGGAACGCTTCGAACCGCTTGAGCTGTTCTTTGAGGTGAGCCGCGGCACCTTGGACATGGTCCATAACGCGCTCCTCCTCAAAGATGCGAAGCGATTCCAGCGCCACAGCCGCGGCGAGGGGGTTGCCTGTGAAGCTGTGACCGTGCGTGAAGGTCTTCAGCTTCACGTAGTCATCATAGAATGCGTCGAAGACGGCATTCGTCGTGAGTGTGGCGGAGAGGGGAAGCACGCCCGCCGTAAGCCCTTTGGACAGGCACATAAAGTCCGGCGCGATCCCTGCGTGACCGCAAGCGAACATCCGGCCTGTCCTGCCGAATCCGACCGCTACTTCGTCAGCGATCAGATGCACTTCATATTGCGTACACAGCTTACGCAATCCCTGCAAATACGCTGCGGGGTACATGTTCATTCCCCCCGCAGCCTGAATCATCGGCTCTACGATCAGCGCAGCGAGCTCGTCCGCCGATGATTCAAAGAGCTTGCGTGCGCCCTCAAGCGCTTCGGCGACACAAGCCTCGGGGCTCGTTGCCTTGCGTACGTCAGGAGACGGTACCTGCAAAGCCGAGAACAGCAGGGGACGAAAGACATTGAAGTACTGCTCCACGCCGCCCACGCTGACCGCGCCGATCGTATCGCCATGATAGCTGTTCTCCACGAAGGCGAATTTGGTCTTGCCGGTCCGGCCGGTTTGCTGCCAATATTGAAACGACATCTTCAGCGCCACTTCCACGGAAGTGGAGCCGTTGTCGGAGTAAAACACGCGATCCAGCCCGGACGGCGTAATCTCCACCAATCTTTGGGCCAGCTCGATGCCGGGGCGGTGCGTGAGGCCGGCGAACATCACATGGTCCATTTGAGCAAGCTGACGGTTCACAGCCTCCCGGATGCGCGGATGCGCATGGCCGTGTACGTTGACCCACCATGAGGAGTTTGTATCATAGTAACGATTCCCATCCGCATCATACAGGTAGATGCCCTCCGCCTTCTCGATCAAGATGGGATCCGTATCGGCATAATCCTTCATCTGGGTAAAAGGATGCCATACATGCTGACGGTCCATGTGCAAAAGCCGCTGCTTCTCGTTTGCTTCCATAAACTTTGTCCTCCTTGAACTTCATTTCCGGATCGGATACGATTAAGCTACGAAGCCAAATCACATTGTACCACCAAGTGAAGCGGAACGCGAAACAAGAAAGGAACAGGCGTCATGATTATCGGCATCGGCACCGATTTGCTGGATATTGCGCGCGTGCGCAAGATTCTCGAGCAGCCTGCGGGCAGGCGGTTCATGGAGCGGGTACTGACAACCCGCGAGCGAGAGCTGGCTGCAGGCAGACAGGGGCGTTTGGCTGAATTTACGGCAGGCCGTTTCTCGGCCAAAGAAGCCGTGGCCAAGGCGATCGGCTGCGGCATCGGCAAAGAGCTCTCATTTCAGGACATGGAGGTACTGCCCGATCCGAAGGGCAAGCCGATTTGCCGGTTATCCGAGACGGCGCTTGAGCGGCTGCGGCATGCGGGACTCCTCCCGGAGCGCGAGACGGGTCCGGTCGCGATTCATCTAAGCATCACGCACACGGATACGACAGCTATGGCTTATGCCATCATGGAGTGCAGAGAGGGAGAGTTTGGCTAAAACCCGCTGCGTAAATAACAAACAAGCAGTCCCGAGAGAGACTGCTTGTTTGCTGCTGCATCCGTTTATTTTTTGCTGGCCAGCCAGTCGGCGAGCGCATCAATCTCCTCGGGCTTGAGCTTGC
This sequence comes from Paenibacillus sp. F024, assembly GCF_057814255.1. NCBI lineage: Bacteria > Bacillati > Bacillota > Bacilli > Caryophanales > Paenibacillaceae > Paenibacillus > Paenibacillus sp. F024. The sequence goes on along the minus strand of NZ_JBVASZ010000027.1, from coordinate 4,814 downwards.
CTTGATAGCCGGGCATCCCGCTGCCGCCCCGATTAATCTGCCCCACGATCTGTTCTTTGGTCAATCGTGCCCCTGCTTGCTGCAGGTTTGTGTTTGGGCCGACCTTGCCTTCCAGATTGCCTGCGTGGCAGGACAAGCAGTTCTGCTTATAGAGCGCCTTCACCGTATCGCTTGCTCCGGCCATCGCCTGCTCCTCCGTCATGCCGCCGGAGGATTTGCCGTCGCCGCCAAACGGCGCCGGGCTATTTTGGGGCGTGCATGCCCCGAGCACGACCGCCATCATTAACGCCATTGAGAGAGCGGCCCAAGTGTTCTTACGCTTCATTCGTACCTCATCCCCCTGTTCCACATTCCGATCATCCATGCCAGAGCCATCATACTGAGTCCGCCGAACCCTCCGAGAGCAGTCTGTGCAAAACCCAGATACGACCAAGCAATGGTTACAGTTAAAACCAGCATCCATAAGCTTAGATACAGCAGCGGGCGTCCTAACCGGCGGCTAAGCCACGCATAAGCCAAAGTCAGCGCTGCGCCCTTCAACAGCGGCCACATCAACGGATCGATTCCTTTCCAGCGAGCCAGCACATAGATCCCTGCCGCAGCCAGCAGTACCGCAACAAAAAGCGCTACAAAGGCGCGGTTTAAGGTAAGGTTTCCTTCACTCCGGCGAAATCTTCTAAGCAGCAGAAGCGCCGACGCCGCCAGGGCCGTCCACATCACGACCGGCTGTAGCGGCTCAAGATCCCGCCATTGCGCAAGAAATTGCAATGCGGCCGATAGCGCCCATTGCAGGCCCCAAATATATAGAAAAGCGGTATATGGCGCTGCCTTCCGATAGGCGGCTTCCGCTTGTTTGTAGCTCATGGTTACACCTCTTAGCCGATCCCGAATTCATTTCGCGGCTGCCTGAAAAGCGCTGACTGCGCGGAAGGATAGCCTTTCCGCCGGCAGCAAATCATCAGCCAGCTCACGACTGCTCAACAGGGTACGTTCTCGCTTACTAAAGAGAGAGTACACTTTTTTCGGTAGGGAAGTCAAACGTACCGGAATACCCTGGAGAGCCGCTGTCCCTGCGGCTCAGTTCCCCGAAGTGATCCGATGGTTTTTTGCATATTCCCGCGGGGAGACTCCGGTTACTTTTTTGAAAATGCGGCTGAAATAAAATTCGTCCGTATAGCCTACACTGCCGGCGATCGATTTCAGCCGATAGTCCGACAGTACGAGAAGCTCCTTGGCCCGGTCAACGCGCAGGTGCGTCAAGTAATCAATGGGGCTGTAGCCGATATATTTTTTGAACAGCCGGGAATAGTGGCTTACGCTCAGCCCCGCCATTTGGGCCAAGCCTTCCAGCGTAAGCGGCTCCTGATAGTGGCCTATCATATAATCCTGGGTTAGTTCGATAGCGGCGGTAGTATCGCCCGCAATTTTTTGCGCGCGAAAATCGGTAACCAGCGTGAGCAGCAGCTCCTGCAGCAAAATTTTGCGGCGCATCGCCGTCATGTGCCCCCGCCGCTTCCACAGCACGTCCAGCTGCTCAAATAGATAGATCAGCTGGGGGGTATTGGTCACCGTATACATCCCCTCCAGGGGAAACCGCGTTTGAGAGGCGCTGTTGTAAACCCACTGTTCCTTATCCTCGTAACATTCCGTATAATGAAAACGGATGAAGTAATATTCCAAGGGATGCTCCGGATCGGTGGTGCGCTCCACGACCATGCCCGGTGCGAACCAAAAGAGCTTGCCGGGCTCGGCCGGGTAGTGGGTTCCGTTGATGGTGAAGGTACCCTTGCCCTTGATGATAAGCCAGACGGAATGGTGTTTAATCGGCTGAGCTTTTTGGTACCAGTCCGTCTCGCATTTTCGATGACCGACAATGAGAATGGAAATCACCAGTTTATTCAAGCGGGAGGCCAGCTCTCCGGGGGTGGGCATCGGCACCGGTCCTTTCCTTTTTTAATTTATTATATCTTTACAACGTGTGCATTGAGAAGGAGACATCATGTATAGTTTAGAACAAAAACAATATTTCAGCACAGAGCTGTTGTCCTGGTATATGCGGCATAAACGTGATCTTCCCTGGCGGCGCAGCCGTAATCCGTATCATATCTGGGTATCGGAAATTATGCTGCAGCAGACTCGCGTCGATACGGTTATTCCTTATTTTGAACGCTTCATGGACAAGTTTCCTACGGTGGAGGCGTTGGCGGAAGCGCCGGAAGAGGAGGTGCTCAAGACGTGGGAAGGACTCGGGTATTATTCCCGTGCCCGCAATCTTCAAGCCGCTGTACGGGAAGTGCAGGAGCGCTATGGCGGAACTGTACCGGATAAGAAAGAGGACGTATTCTCGCTGAAGGGTGTCGGGCCTTATACGGCCGGAGCGATTCTCAGCATCGCCTACAATCAACCGGAGCCTGCGGTAGACGGCAATGTTATGCGCGTGCTCTCGCGCTATTTTCTTATTGAAGAGGATATCATGAAAGGCGGCACCCGCGTACTGATGGAGAAGCTGGCCAAGGAGCTGATCCCCGAGGGGGCAGCCGGGGATTTCAATCAGGCGCTTATGGAGCTCGGCGCACTGGTTTGCACGCCGAAATCGCCGCACTGTCTGACTTGTCCGGTGATGGCGCATTGCGCGGGCAGAGCAGCCGGAATGGAGGGATCCCTCCCGGTTAAGAAGAAGGCCAAGCCTCCGCGTCCGGAGAGCAGAACCACGGCATTGGTCGAGGGTACCGGAGAGCATGCCGGCAAGGTTTTGATCCGTCAGCGTCCGGCGGAAGGGCTGCTCGCCCGGATGTGGGAGCTGCCGCATACGCTTGCGTCAGGCGATGCCGGTGATCCGGCCGCTGCGCATGAAGCTTTGGCCTCGCATCTGGCCGGCGACGGACTGGGCATCGACTCGCTTCGTCTGTTGATGCAGGCGGAGCACATCTTCAGCCATATCCGCTGGGAGATGGAGGTATACGTATGCCGCCCCGAGCCTTCGCCGCTGTTTCCGCAGCTGCCTGTGCCGCTGCCGTCGCATTACCGCTGGATCAGCCGCGAGGAGATGGAGCAGTATGCGTTCCCGAACGTATTCCTTCGTATTTTGAACGCCTATTTTAAGGGCTGACACCAGCCGCAAGAAAAAGAGCGGGACCTTCATGCAAGGTTATCCTGCTCTTTAATAAATTTGTTTTTTCAACGATTCACTGTCTTTGACAAGGATATACTTTTTGTCGATCGTGATAATTTCGTCCTCTTGCAGGTCCTGAAGCACCTTGGTGACCGATTCCCGGACGGTGCCTACCATATTGGCCAGCTGCTGATGCGTCAGCTTCATATTGATGAGGATGCCTCCTGATTTTGGCGTACCGTATTGTTCCGACAGCCGGCAAATCATTTTGACCGTGCGCGAGCGGACATCAAGAAAGGTCAGGTCGTAAATTTGCTCATTGGCTTTGCGAAGCCGTTCCATTGTGACTTCAAGCAGACGAAGGCACAGCTGGGGACTCTTTTCCATGAATTGTTGAAAATCGGACCGCGTCAACATATACATGGAACAATCCTCCAGGGTTTCAACGCTGGCAGAGCGCCGCAGTCCTTGCTTGATCAGCGCCATCTCTCCAAAAAAATCTCCTTCCCTGAACAGGGAGAGGATGATTTCCTTGGCATTATCGATCCGATAAATCTTGACGGCCCCGGTTTGGACCAGAAACATCTCCTCGCCCGGGTCGCCTTCACGAAACAAAACGGTATGTTTTTTAAAGTGGCGTTCGGCGAATAAAGGGGAGATTGCTTCCAGCTCATCTGCAGATAAATCCTGAAACAACGGCACGTTCTGCAGAAGAGAAATCAATCTGTTCATTATCTCACTCTTTTCTTTGCATTTTCCTTTTTTGTGCAAAATTGGGTGAAGGATTGCAGTCAAAATTATAACCTGATTCAGGCTTCTGCACCAGCTCGTAAAGCCGTTCTGAAGCATCCTTATATGTATATATCGGAATAAACCGATTTTTGATTAAGGGAGGACTTCATCCTTATGGATCTTCACATCGTGCTGTATTTTACGGCGGCATCCATCCTTCTGACGCTGGCGCCGGGACCGGACATTTTGTTTGTTGCCGCACAAAGCGTATCCAACGGCCGTAAAGCGGGGATCGTAACGGCATTGGGGTTGTGTACCGGTGTGCTGGCGCATACGTTTGCCGCGGCAGTAGGCATTTCCGCGCTGCTTTACAATTCCGCACTGCTTTTCCAGCTTGTCAAATATGCGGGAGCCGCTTATCTCCTGTATTTGGCTTGGCAGGCTCTGCGGGAAGGAGCGGGTACACTGTCGCTTGAACAGGTCCCTCGTCAAAGTGCGGGGGCGCTGTATCGTAGAGGCATTCTGATGAACGTGCTCAATCCGAAGGTTTCGCTCTTTTTTCTGGCGCTGCTGCCTCAATTTTTGACGCCGGGAGGAAGCAATCCGGCTTTGCAGATGATGGTTTTGGGCGTTATTTTTATGGTGCAGGCGATTGTGGTTTTCAGCTTGGTATCCCTGGGGGCCGGTTTTGTCGGCGGTAAACTGCGCGAGCGAGCCGGGACAACCCGATGGATTAACAGGGCCAAGGCACTTTTGTATGCGGCGATCGGGTTGCGATTGATGTTTGCAGAGAAATGAGAAGAGCGCAAAAAGACCGCCCGGAGAAAATCCGGGCGGTCTTTATTGTAGTACGCCCAGCATGGGCGTCATCTTTAGGGTGAAAGTCCTGAACGGGGGCTGGCGAGCGCCTACCGTAGCCAAGGGCAAGGGTGTCCGTCGCGAGGCGGAATCTGAAGGAAGCCGGAGGCAA